>NZ_CDHP01000048.1:0-76403 GCF_900002895.1 Ercella succinigenes
TGCTTTGCCGGAAGCCTATCGCAAACGACTGAGAACCAGTAACAGCATAGAACGACTCAACGAAGAGCTACGTCGTAGGGAACGCGTTATACGGATATTCCCCAATGATGACAGTCTTATCCGACTGATGGGAGCAGTTCTGATGGAGCACCATGAAAAATGGTTGACCGGCAAAAAGTATTTCATAATGGATCGCTACTTTGATGAGAGAGAAACAGCAAGAAAAGAAGCGTTAGCAGAACGAGCAGCATACCTGCATGTTGTCACCTGATTCATGCAGATACCGGAAGACAATTTACACCAACTTTTTGGACTTGACTTAAAAAAACAGTAAAGATATAATATTATATTAACTTTGACTATGTATATATCGCAACTTTTTTTGTTTTTATGTTAAAATGCATCCTATGATAACTAAAACATTGACCAATGCAATTATTAATATGGGAGTGGGCAGGAAGAATCAGGAAGATGCCTGTCTTGTTTTTGATGAAATTTTGCAAAGTAATGATGTTGAAGCAGTAAAGCATCAGGAGAATGTTTTGAAGCAGGAACAAACTTTGCAAGCTGACTCAAATTCCGCAACACAGACTGAGACTATTGCTGTTAAGCCTGATCAGATAGAACGTAAAGGCCGAGGAGATTTGCCGGTACAGCTCTTTGCCGTTGCTGACGGAATGGGCGGTAAAGGTATAGGGGATATTGCATCTAACACGGTGTTACAATCTTTAAGATATGATATTGAGAAATATTCCTTGTCACCAGATTATGATGAAATAGATTTTGCCGATCTTGCGGATATGGTTAGTGAGAATGCAGATCATGCAGTCCGAAGTCGATTGTCCGCCTTCCAGGGATTACCTGTAGGAACAACATTATCATGGCTAATGATAAAAAATGATGAAGCATACACTTTTAGCATAGGCAACAGCAGAATATATTTGTTCCGTGATGATAAACTGTATCGGATAACTCATGATCATCAACTTCCTGCATCTGAGGGTGGGAGATTAGAATTGTTTTACGGCTATAGAAGGCAGGAAGGACGACTTATTCCCGACAATCTGAATAAACTTTCTTTGAAAAAAGATGATATTTTGATGCTGACAACAGATGGTCTAACCAAATTTGTTCAGGATTCTAAAATAGAAGAGATCATGAATCAGCCGGATGCTTTTGCCGGCAAGGCTCAAAGACTGTTAGATACAGCTACCGAGTCAGGCTGCAACGATAATACAGCACTTGTCGCGATAAAAATTCAAAGCTTTGAGGAATTAAAACCACCTCAGCAAACATCAGATCCGCAAAGTGCTCTTCAAAAAGACAAATCAGCTCTTTCTGTTTTAAGAAAATGGCGGCACGGTAAATAATTTGAAAAATTGTTATAATTATCTGTCTTTTTAAATGCCGCAATGATAAAATTCTATTGTCTGGAGGCGTTTAAAATGAATAAATTGTTATTAGTTATAGATTATCAAGTAGATTTTGTATCCGAAGAAGGAAACCTGACTGCAGGTAAAGCTGCTCAGGATATTGAACAGAAATTGATTGCTAAAGTAAAAGCTTATCAAGAAGCAGGGCAAGATGTTCTGTGTACCTTGGATACACACTCGGCAGAAGATTGGCAAGCACATCCTGAAGGTGGAAACTTTAATCTTCATTGTGAAGAGAACAGTACAGGTTGGCAATTATATGGTGGACTGGCAGATATGGCGCTGGAAACTATTACCAAGTCTTCATATATGCTTGATCAGACCGATATAGACTGGATTGTAAGACAATATGATTCGATAGAACTTGCTGGTGTTACAACGGATATCTGCGTTTTACAAAATGCAATAGGTTTATACAACCATGCGGCAAATATTGGTAAAAAGATTGAATTTACCTGCGATAAACAAGCTGTTGCCTCTTTTGATGCACAGGGTCATAAATATGCTCTGCAGTATATAAAAGAAAAATTAGGATTTATATTAATATGATTTCCAGTAGATTTAACTTAATTTAAATTGATGATATAATAGATTTAAGTAGTTTTATCAAAAGGATACACAAGAGTGTGTCCTTTTGAAATTGAAAGACATGGTAGAGTTTTATTTTGGATCAAGAGTCATAAAGTCTAGGAGGAATTGTTTTTGGAATTGTCTTTATCAAAAACAGGAGAATTTTTTAAGAAGTATAAGCATGCCTGGATCTTAAGCTATTTCTTTGTGTACATGGTATGGTTTTTACTTTTGGAGGAAAAAATAAAACCCAGATATTGGATGCACTCACCAATTGATGATTTCATTCCGTTTGTACCTATATTTATTATTCCCTATGCAATCTGGGTTTTCTATGTTGCCGGATTGGTTGTTTTTTTCCTGTTCACATCAAAAAATGATTATTATAAACTCTGCTCATACCTTTTTATAGGCATGTCTATCTGCCTTACCATTTATATGATTTTCCCAAATGGTCAGAAATTAAGACCGGATTTAAGTACTATGCCGGAAACTATTTGGATTCGTATGATTGCCAGGCTTTATGCATCAGATACACCGACTAATGTAGCCCCAAGTATACACACATATAATTCAATTGGAATTCATATAGCAATACTTATGTCAGAGCGTTTAAGAAAAATCAATTGGCTTAAAACAACTTCTTTTGTTCTGATGGTTCTTATTATTATGTCAACAGTATGTTTAAAACAGCATTCAATTGATGATGTTTTCTTCGCATTGCCATTAAATCTGATAATGTATCTCCTTGTCTATAAAGTAAAATGGCCTGAACTGATAAGAAGAATAAGCTATAACAAAAAAAGAAGTGAAGAAAAATTGTAATTTGAAGAACAAGAACGTATTTTTCAGTCAACGAGCCAAAGAATGACCGAGTTTGAGGTGAATGATGTTAAGATATCACTATACTGAAGGTAATGAATTCGGTATAAGACTAAGACAAGCAAGGAAAGCAGCAGGATTAACCCTGCAAAAATGTGCTGATCTGCTGAACGAAAAATATGGTATGACCATCAACAAAGGAAGTATATCAAAGTACGAAAATGGTGTGCATGAGCCTGGCGCCGGCATGATCCATTGTTTATGCGAAATTTTAGGGGTAAGTCGAAGTTTTTTATTGGGTAAAGAAGAAGTTGTAAAATATGATGCTGTCAAAGAACAGGAGAATATTATACAGTACAGAGTATATGATGAAAGCATGATTCCCAAATATCAGCCGCAAGATTTATTAATTATAAGTACACAGTACAAAAATATAAATGATTATAAAGATGGTATGTTTTGCCTGTTAATTACTCCAGAAAATAAAGCAGTCATTCGCAAACTGACAAAAAATGATCATAACTGGACTTTTGAAGCAGTCAACAAGAATTATTCGCCAATAATAGTACCTATATATGATAAATCTGATGTAAGAAGCCTATCTGGCTTTTCTATCAGAGGAATAGTAGTAGAAATGCGAAGAAAAGAACTCTTCGGAGAAACAGATGAAAATTAGGCGCGAAAAAGTAACTAAAGAAGTAATTGCAGCGAGCGAAAAAGTAACTAAAGTACTAAAGAAGTAATTGCAGCTAAAAGATAATAAAGATAATAATAAAGAAATTCGATTGTCTTCACAGAAATATTGCTTCATGATATAATAGTATGTCAGGCGATAATTATTATTCACAAAATATGAACTTATTGCCGATCAGCTCACATATGGGGGCGTACTGGTTTCGACGGGGTCGTTGAGGCCGGGGAAGCGGGTAGAGGATCCTCGTTGGCCTCTCAAAAAAACGAGGAAAAACAATAATTGCTAATAAAACAGCACTCGTAGCTGCGTAAGTATGCTACCGTCAGGCCATTCGATCTGCTGAATGGATAACTGGCGTCAGATAGCAGACCTCACCTGCGGGCAGGTTAAGCGGGACAACGAATTGAACTAAGCTTTGCATTCAATTTGTATTTATGAAGCTACCGGACTGTGCAGCCTGTCAGTAGGCTAATCAGAAGGGGAATACTCTAATTACTGACTGCACCCGGAGATGCTCTGGCGGATAGGGTTTCGGACAGGGGTTCGACTCCCCTCGCCTCCACCACTGAAAAGGTCTGAAGCTGTAAGGTTTCAGGCTTTTTGCTTTTTCGAGTGCAATACTTTTGCAATAGTTTCGTTTTCGGGAAACAGATTTCGCTATATCGAATTCTTTAGGTAAAAACCAATTGACTTTTCGACATAAATAAGTTAGATTGGATTTAAAGACTATGAGAAAGGGTGTGTCGAAAATGATTTTTAGAGAACAATATATGTCAAAAATTCGTCCATTCATGAATCAGCCTATTATCAAAGTCTTAACGGGCATACGTCGTTCAGGAAAATCTGTCATGTTAGAGCTTATTCAAAAAGAATTGATTCAACAAGACATTAATCAAGAATTTTTCATCTCAATCAATCTTGAAAGTAAGAAAAATCCATTTGATATTACAATTGAAGGAATCTATGAATATGTAAAAACAAAAGCCACTGAAATAAATCAAAAGGTTTATCTTTTTTTTGACGAGATACAAGAACTTGATGGTTGGGAAACGATGATTAACGCAATCATGATTGATTTTGATGCAGACATTTATATAACTGGTTCTAATGCTAAATTATTATCGGGTGAGCTTGCAACTTACTTGGCAGGCAGATATGTAGAAGTGAAAATTTATCCTTTCTCATATAAAGAAATACTTAACTTTTTTCCTCAAGAAAACAAATCAAAGGTATTTCAACTTTATCTCATTAGAGGAGGAATGCCATTTCTCTACCAGTTTCCAATGAATGATCGTAGTGCTATGCAGTATTTGAGTGATATTTATGATTCAATCATATTGAAAGATATTGCTACTCGGAATAAGGTAAGGGACATTGAACTGTTGAAGAGAATGATTCAGTTCTTTATAGCCAATATAGGCAATACATTTTCAGCTTCTAACATATCAAGATATCTAAAAAATGAACTACGAAGCGTTTCAACAGAAACCATTTATAATTATATAGACTACTGCAAAGCGGCCTGTTTTTTACATTTGGTACAAAGAGAAGATTTGATGGGGAAAAAGTTACTGCAGTTTCATGAAAAAATATATATAGCGGATCATGGCATTCGCGAAGCGGTATTTGGAAATAATATGCGCGATATCAATCAAACCCTAGAGAATATTGTATATATGGAATTGCTTGGTAGGGGTTATGATGTGCGTATAGGGAAAAATGGTAGCAACGAAGTAGATTTTGTTGCATTAATCGGAAATTCAAGAATATACATTCAGGTTTCGTATTTGCTCGCTTCAGATGAAACAGTGGAAAGAGAGTTTTCAGTTCTCGAATCGATACCAGATAACTACCCCAAATATGTTGTTTCAATGGATGAAATCGATAGAGGTAGAAATGGTATCAAGCATATGAATATAAGGGACTTTTTATTGATGGAGCAATTTTAAACAAAGGAAATACGTGATTGAAATTTTCTGGTTTTAGATAGGCTTTTAATCAGGTATTGAAATAGAAATATGAAAGAAGGATTGAAATAGCCCATGACTCATAAAAGAGTTGTGGGTTTTCTTGAATTTTGAATTAAGCAAAAGACATCGTTGTATTTTTGGTGGCCGAGTCTATTTCAATCCTTAGCTCAGACATCCTTTAGAAATAATGCATAAAAAGTAATTGATAATAATCCTAATTCGTACTATAATTAAAAGTACGAATTAGGATTACAGTTAAGGAGGAAAGATTTTATGACTAATAAAAATGATGCCATAAGAATTGGTAGGATTACTGCTACTCTTGATGGGGTTTATTGGAAAATAGCTAAATTGGCTGGAGTAAAGGAAAATTTATTTTGGCTTCTTTATGTATTAGATGATGGTGAGTTTCATACACAAAAACAGATAAGTGATGATTGGATGTTTCCAAAGACAACAATTAACACACTTATCAAAGAATGTGAAGAAGATGGATATATTAGACTAGAAGCGGTGCAAGGATGCAAACGTGATTTGCAAATCTGCTTAACAGAAAAAGGGCATGAATATGCAAAAGAGGTGCTGCAACCTATCTATCAAATAGAAAACAAAGCGTTGGAAAGCACATTGAGTAATGCTCCCACTTTTTTGGCAGATCTCGAGTTATTCACTAATGAACTATTTTCAGCTTTAGAAAGGTACAAAGAAGATGGGGAAAAATAAGTCTACTCTTTTAAAAATATTTTCTTTTTTAACTCCATACATAAATCATGTTTTTTTTATGTTAGTCTTCTTGTTTGTACAAGTTTTCGGGATGCTTTATATTCCAACACTGACTGCCGACATTGTCGATAACGGAATTATTCAAGGGGATTTGAATCATATTTGGAAAATCGGTGCATTGATGATTTTGGTTGCAGCACTTGTTGCCAGCGTTTCGATTTTAAGCACATACCTTTCTTCATCTATAGCGGCATCATTGGGTAGAGATATCCGTAATGCTTTATTTCGTAAAGTGCAGCATTTGTCAATAGATGAATTTAATCAATTTGGTACGGCCTCAATGATTACTCGAAACACAAGTGATATCACCCAGATACAGCAAGCGTTTTTATCATCCATTCAAATGTTGTTGCCTGCACCATTCATGGCCATTGCCGGTTTAATATTAGCATTTTCTGTAGATGTGATATTGGCTTTATCCATTATAGGAGCTATGGGAATTGTTATTCTACTGGCAATACTGATTAGTAAAAAGGCGATTCCACTCCTTGCAAAACAGCAAATACTCTTTGATGATATGAACAGCAAGGTACGTGAAAAAATCTCCGGTGTTAGAGTGATACGGGCATTTAACAGAATTGATCATGAAAAGGCACATATGGACGAAACTTTTTCCAATTATAGCAATACCGCGATAAAAATTAATAAGCTATTTGCTACTTTGATGCCTCTTATTACACTTGTAATGAATCTTAGTACATTGCTAATAGTATGGCTGGGTGATATACGAATAACAGCAGGATCCATGCAGTTAGGAGATATCATAGCAATCATAGGGTATGCTTCCATAATACTTACGTCTTTGATTATGGGAATCATGGGAATTATAGGACTTCCAAAAGCTAAAATAAGCAGCGATCGGATTACTGCTGTTCTAAATACAGATGAGGATGTCTCAAAAGAATTCCTGTTAAATGAGCAATGCAATAGCGACACGATCATTGAATTTAATCATGTAACATTTGGCTATGAAGACGCTGAAGAACCTGTATTACAAGATATTAGCTTTAAGGTTAAAAAGGGGCAAACAACAGCAATTATTGGCAGTACCGGCTCTGGTAAAACAACAATTGTTAATCTTATTATGGGTTTTTATAAATCGAATAAAGGTAATGTTCTCTATAAAGGAATAGATGTAAATTATTTATCCGAAGATTTGCTTAGAAAAAAAATAGGATATGTTCCGCAAAAGGCTTTTCTATTTAGCGGTACTATTTCAGACAATCTTAGGTATGGAAAGAAGGATGCAACGGCTGATGAAATGAATCATGCATGTCATATAGCACAAATAAGTGATTTTATTGACGGATTAAAGGATCGATTAGAGACACCTGTGTCACAGGCGGGCAATAATTTTTCCGGTGGACAAAAGCAGAGGTTGTCCATTGCAAGGGCTGTGATTAAAAAGCCTGATCTATATGTATTTGATGATAGCTTTTCAGCCCTAGACTTTAAGACCGACGCAAAACTTAGAGCCTTATTGAGTACTGAAACAAGAGACGCCGCAGTAATAATCGTGGCGCAAAGAGTCAATACAATAATGAGCGCAGATCAAATTATTGTGTTAGATCAGGGAACAATCGTAGGAATTGGTACACATCAAACCTTGCTTGCCGAATGTGAACCTTATCAACAAATCGTTGAATCCCAGTTAGGCAAGGAGGAATTGGCATGAGCAAAAAGCATTCAGCAATGAGCGTTGCGGAAGATAACGTAAAGGATGTTAAGAAAACCACATCCCGTTTATACAAAGATTTAATGGAACAAAAATGGAAACTAGCCCTAACCCTTATAGGCGTGGTGGTTAGTGCACTGTTGGGGATATTCTATCCTTTATTGCTTGCACAAGCTATCAACTTGATAGCAGATGGTATTCGAACCTCCTTATCAACAGCATCAGTATTTACAATCAACATAAACTCAATGGGTAATATTATATTTTCACTTATTGCCATATTTTTAGTTCGTGCATTATTCGGTTATATGCAGCATTATGTCTTAGCGAGTGTCGCACAAAATACTACCTTAATCATGAGACAACGAATCAGTGTGAAGTTAAACAAGTTGCCGCTTCGCTATTATGATACACATAAAAAAGGCGATATACTAAGCCGTGTAACCAGTGATTTGGAGAAAGTAGCAAATACATTACAAGATGGTGTGTCACAACTGCTTTCTTCACTTGTAGGGATGATCGGGGCGCTTGTTGTAATGTTTATGATTAGCCCATTTTTAGCCCTGATTGTTCTCGCAACTGTGTTTTTAAGTTTGGTGATTACCGCATTGTTTTCTAAGAAAACTCAATTTTATCATGCGGAAAATCAACGAGCATTAGGAGCAATGAATGCCCATATTGAGGAAGCATTCACAGGGAATATGGTTATTAAGGCATACAATATGCAAAGTGATACCATTCAAGAAACAGAAAAACAAAATGAAAATTTATGCAGAATGGAAAGAAAAGCACAATTTATTACCTATGTAATAAACCCGATTATCCAATTTATGAACCATTTAGGCTATGTTGTGATCGCGATCGGCGGAGCTGTATTGGTTCTTAGGGGCGGAATTTCGATCGGTTATATACAGGCTTTCCTGCAATATATAAATAAAGTATCAGAATCAGTATCGACTTTAGCTTATGTTTCAAACTCATTGCAAGGAGCGATTGCAGCAGCTGAACGTGTCTATCAAATACAGGATGAGTTAGAAGAAGTGCCTGACAAACATATAGAAAACTACTTATCTGAGGTAAAAGGAGATATACGCTTTGATAATGTGCGATTTGGTTATCAAGAAGATTCAATTTTAATGGATAAAATTAATATCGATGTCAAGGCTGGAAGTAAAATTGCAATTGTAGGTCCTACCGGAGCAGGCAAAACAACGCTTGTAAATTTATTGATGCGGTTTTATGAATTGCATAACGGAAAAATCACTATTGATGGCGTAGACATTACGGATATAAGCCGAAATGAACTGCGCTCTAGAATCGGTATGGTGCTACAGGATACGTGGTTATTTTCCGGAACAATCGCAGAAAACATAGCGTATGGAAAGAAAAATGCCGGTGAAAAAGAAATTGAACAGGCAGCCGAAGCTGCAAGAGTCGACCATTTTATACGTACACTACCCCTTGGCTATCAAACAAAATTAGATGATGAGGTTTCCAATATTTCTGTGGGTCAAAAACAATTATTGACTATCGCGAGAGTCATCCTTGCGAATCCGGATATTCTTATTTTAGATGAGGCTACTTCCAGTGTGGACACGCGCACTGAGGTGGAGATTCAAAAAGCAATGGCTACTCTCATGAAAAATAAAACCAGTTTTATCATTGCGCATAGGCTCTCCACTATTCGAGATGCCGATCACATCCTCGTCATGGATAAGGGTGACATTATTGAACAGGGAACTCATACAGAGTTATTAAGTGAAAATGGATTCTATGCTGACTTGTATCGGAGTCAATTTTCAACGAAAACTGCATATGATGGCGTCCTTAGCACGGTAAATTAATTCGGTTTCAATTGCCTTAGGAACCATGTTAGCAACGGGGGCTGTGCGTTTGTATCAAAAAAAATAGGTGAAAACAATATAATCGAAGCAAGACGAAGTTTTTCGTTAATAACGTTAGTAAGTCTAATAATGGGTGGGATACTCTTACTCGTTAGCATTTTATTCAAAGAACAGATTTTAAAAATGTTAGGTGCTGACGAAACAATATACACTTTGGTTGAAACATATGCAGACACAATATTTTTCATTGTACCTTTTGCCATCCTGGGAATATTATTTCAGATTTTTTTTATAACTGAAGGAAAACCACTATTAGGGATGTCGCTTTCTGTGATTGGTGGTGTAATGAATATCGTATTTGATTATATATTAATAGCTAAACTTAATATGGGGCTTCAAGGAGCTGCATTAGCAACGGGTATAGGGTATTTCTTTTCCTTTATCGTAGGATCAATCTATTTCTCAGTTGCTAGAAAAGGAACTCTGTATTTTGTTAAACCTAAATTTGTATGGAGTACTGTCAATAAATCAATTTCTAACGGTGCTTCGGAAATGGTTACGATGCTTTCGTCTAGTATCATAGTAGTTATGATGAACAATATTATGATTAGATTAGCAGGGGTAGATGGCGTATCAGCAATTACAATCATTTTGTATGCTCAAAGTCTACTATCTTCGGTATACGTTGGATATTCTGTTGGTATTGCACCAATAATTAGTTTTAACTATGGGAAAAATGAAGGTTTGATTGTATGACATATCGAAAGAAAGGGTTGAAATATGGATACTACAACAAAAAATTGGCTAACAAAAGAACAAATTATGGCTGTAGTGCAAAAGCATTTTAAAGGTGCAAAAATAACAAACATCCAAAGATTTAAAGAGGGTACGCTTAATACTGTATACTTAATTGAAGGGACTAATTCCTTAATCAATGGTGTCATTTTAAAAACAGCACCAGCAGCAGATACCGATATGCCAAATCTAGAAAAGGGTGGACTATATACAGAAGTCAATGTATATCAGTTATTGCAAGGCATAGATATTCCTATTCCTAAAATGTATGCTTATGATTTTTCCAGAAAGGATATTCCATATGATTATCTGTTTTTGGAACGAGTTAGAGGAAAGTCTTGGTCTAAACATTTGTTTGATTTTAAACTTATAAGAAAATCAGTTCCAAGGCTTATGAATCAGTTAGGTAAAATTAATGCAGTACTGCATGACGTTGAAGGGGGTTGGTTTGGATATATAAAAGATAATGCTTTTCACCGTTATGGCTTATGGAGTGATGCTTTTACAGCTATGATGCATGATTTGCTTGAAGAAGCAAACCAGCGTGGATATAGCCTTCCTTATAACGAGATTAGAGAGGCCGTAAAAACAAGAAGGGAGTTACTCGATGAGGTTAAAAAGCCTAAATTAGTGAATTTTGACATGTGGACTGGAAATATATATTTGGAAAGAAGTAAAAATAAATTAAACATTTCAGGCATTATTGATTTTGAAAGATTCTTTTTTGGTGATCCGTTAGCTACCTTTCCTTCCTTTGCCCTTACCAATCTAGAGAAAGAACCAGATTTTATATCTGGTTATAGTGAAGTAACTGGCAAACCTTTTAATCTCAGTGATGAGGATAGGTCAAGACTAATTATGTATAGGATCTATTCAGGCCTCATTGAAGTTGTGGGCACGTATCGTTACAATAAATTTATAGGTGTGTTATATAGATTTTATCTAAAATTAGAAATTAAGCATTTCTTGAAAATGTTATCAAAGCTCCCATTAAGATCGTCATGTTTAAAGACCCAAGAAGATAGGAGGTCTTTATAATTGCTAAGAGCGTATGTAATAGTTGGTACCAATAATTAACAGTAATTTATTGACCTAACATTCTTAAAACTTATTAAGGGTTCCTTTCTGCATTTTTGCTACGACAACTATTATGACATATAGGGGTACCAGACAAGAATTATAATAAAAAGCTTTAGAATGCCTGGCAATAGGTCTTTGCAGCCGTATTTGACTATAAGATTGTCTGGCACTTGGTGCCAGACAACGTTATCGATTTAAATCGTCAAATGTGCTGATATAAAAACATTTCAAAGGATTATTCTGATATCCTTGTCTGGTACTAAGTACCAGACAAGAATTATAATAAAAAGTCTGTATAAGCCTGCAAATAAAGCGTTTACAGACGTGAATTAAATTATATAGAGTGTCCTGCTTAAGCGATTTAATCATAAAATTTTCGCAGCATAGCCTGATTAATAGTAGTTTTCAAGTTATTATTATCTGAAATGGTTGGTTTAAGAAAAATGAATGGGGAAAAGTATTATTGAACCTGCTGTTATGTTGTCATGACTATTTTGTTGTTTTTTTGCTTTTTTGCAGATTTTATTTCGTTTCATGTGCAAATTTTGTTCTGCCGTTTAACATTTCATCAGTTTGCAAACCGTTTTAAAGGCAGTGCAACATCATAGAAGTTCTTAAGAGCCTAATTTGCTCTGTGATAAACATACGTCTTGTTACTGGTATCAAAAACATCAATGATTATGGCTTTAATCACTTTGTATTTATCAATCTCGGGACGATGCTTATAATAGTAATACCCAGATTTTGACAGTCTGGAAACTTCAAGTGGATCCTTTTGTGAATACTTTTTTCTTAACGCTTTGACTACTTGATATTTTTCTTGGTTTAATCCCTTGACTGAATTAAGGTGATAAGTTTTTTTGTGTATTCAAGCTCCATACTGATAGAACCATCTGGCGGGTAACATGTCATTTAGGCTGCCGCTGGTTAAATATGAATTGTACTTCATGGTAGCTTGACTATAGGACAACTCGTTTTCAATGATGCCTTTAACTAACTTTAATTTTAATCCGCCACTCCAAAGCCTACTCTTTTTCTTCCGATCTTTCATCGGAAACCTCCTGAATATGCTCATATTATTCTAAAGTACAGCTTTAGGGTATCACTTCAAAATTTTACGATACCAATTATATGTAATTTATAAAGTCGAATAAATGGCGCTTGTTTCAGCATCTACTATTCATCGTTGCATAAGACAACTAAAATCAAATAACACAGCAGATATCCATAAGATTAATGAAAGTATGGATCAAATTGAACAGGGAAAGTGGTTATTATGACTATAGGGGAGCTTAAATAGATTTTATTGTTTTAATATATTCATATTTTTGCTATTATTGTGATGGATAACAGCAATAAGTGGCAAATATTTTACGTATGCGGCTTTTTGTGTCACTAAAGTAAGATATCTTACACAGGCGACATAGCAAATTAATAGAAACCTATCAAGTTTCGCTAATTTGCGAAACTGCTGAGGGTGAAAAAGACAACGATATGAAATACAGAGAATAAATAGGACGGGGTTAATTAGGGAGGAATAACAAATGAAGAACTGCATTCGAAAGAGATGTTTACCGGTCATTTTAGCTTTGCTCTTGGCGACAACAACACTACTGGTATTTGCAGGCTCGACAGTGGCGGCATATACACCGCCAGCTCCCTTAACGGTAGTTTGGGAGGGAACAGATGAACAAAAAGCTAATTCCCATTTATATCAGGATTACATTACCAATGTGAAGATTTCTAAGTCCGGTACGGATTTGCTTAATAATAGTAGTGATGAATCAAAAAGTGGAGGTGCATGGCTTACCGATTATGGTAGAAATCCACAAATAGCCCTGACTGACCTTATAGTTGGACAAACATATGACATTTCTCTATCGGTTTATGGAATTGATTTGTCCTTTCACTATTTAGCTGTTTATATTGATTGGAATCATAATAACATCGCAGGTGAAGAGCCTATTGAACGAATAGCAAGCTGGTCTGGGTATTCTGGTACTGATACGAGCAGTACACAAACGGCAACATTCACAGTGCCGGAAGGTGCGACCAGCGGTATGGCATATATGCGTGTTATGTTGGATGCTGATAGTGACAATCCACCATCGGGAGACTACACTTGTGCTATAGAGCATGGCGAAATTGAAGACTATGTAATCAATGTTCAATCTAGTAACGACGCACCGGCTGCTTCCGATGTATCGATATCCGGCACCCCCACCTACGGCCAACAGCTAGCAGGTAGCTACACCTACAGTGACGCAGATGGTGACTTAGAAGGTGAAACCACATTCCAATGGTATCGCGCAGATAATTCTAGCGGAACTGGTGCGACAGCAATCAGCGGCGCATCGGGAACAACATATAATTTAACCGCAGAAGATATTGGTAAATATATCGGCTTCGAGGTCACACCGGTGGCGGCGGCAGGAATAAGTCCTGGTACTCCGGTCAGTGATTACACGACATCAGCTGTGCAGAAGGCAGACTGTGCTACGGCCACGGGTATCACACCAGCACTGTCAAGCAAAACGGACACCTCCGTGACGCTGAACTCTGTGGCGGGATACGAATATATATGCGTGACTAGCGGCGCGGATGTATTAACTGGTACATGGACGGACAGTAATATGTTCAGCGGCTTAGCAGCCAACACAGCCTATGATTTATATCAGAGGGTGAAGGAAACGTCAACGCACAAAGCGTCTGATATATCGGCAAAGCTTGAGGTGACTACGTATACCACGCCCACGGTTAGTTCTGTAAACGTTCCTCCTAACGGAGTTTATGGAACGGGACAGAACCTTGATTTCACGGTCACTTTTGGCGAAGCTGTTACGGTCAATACAGTCGGAGGAACGCCGATCATTCCCCTAACAATTGGTGCGACATCGGTTAACGCAACCTATGTTAGCGGCTCTGGCACAGCAGCCCTTGTCTTCCGCTATACGGTTGGGTCGGGCATGTTAGACAGCAATGGTATTTCCGTGGGAGGAACAATATCCTTGAATGGCGGCACGATAAAGAGTGCGAATAACATTGACGCTAGCTTAACACTGAACAACGTTGGCAACACGACAAATGTGCTTGTTGATGCGGTTGCTCCTATTGTAACATCGGTTAGTGTTCCCGCAAACGGAACTTACAAAGCTGGAAACAATTTGGACTTCACAGTTAATTTCAGTGAAGTTGTTACGGTCAATACAGGCGGAGGAACACCGCGCATTGCTCTGACTGTTGGTTCAACAACGGTTTATGCAAACTATATGAGTGGCTCTGGCACATCAGCTATTGTCTTCAGATATACGGTCGAGTCGGGCATGTTGGACAGTGATGGTATCTCCGTGGGAGGAATAATATCCTTGAACGGCGGTACGATAAAGGATGCTGCGGGCAATAACGTCATCTTACCGCTGAACAGCGTTGGAAGTACGGCGAGTGTGCTTGTTGATGCGGTTGCTCCTACTGTTACATCGGTTGGCACCCCAACAGATGGAACGTACACATCAGGGCAGAATTTGGACTTTACGGTTAATTTCAGTGAAGTTGTTACGGTCAATACAGGCGGAGGAACACCGTATCTGACACTGATGATCGGTTCATCCACTGTTCATGCTGTATACTTATCCGGCAGTGGAACCGCTGCGCTCACCTTCCGGTATACAGTCGTAATGGGTGACTTGGATACAAATGGCGTGGAACTCTTATCTAATATCGCAATAAATGGCGGAACGATAAAAGATACGGCAGGCAACAGTGCGACGTTGACATTTACCGGCAGCACCTTAATCGGTGTTTTAGTGAAAAAGACGCAGACAATCACGTTTGCAAATCCCGGCGCGCAGAGTTTTGGCACCAGCCCAACGCTATCAGCTACCGCAAGCTCAGGGCTGCCTGTCACGTTTACCAGCTCAACTACTGGCACTGGCACCATAACCAGTAATGGTGCTCTGACGTTTATCACAGCTGGAACAGTGACTATAAACGCCGAACAAGCAGGGAATGACGAGTACCTCCCTGCACCGACGATATCACATTCCTTTACTGTTAACCCTGTTGTTCCCGGTGCGCCGACAAATGTCGTAGCGACAGCAGGCGACACACAGGCAATGATCAGCTTTTCTCCTCCAGCTTTTAACGGCGGTGTGATGATCACCGGATACACCGTGACATGCAATCCCTCGGATGTCGCTCAGGTATCAGGTGCGGGAAGTCCGATTATAGTGACGGGGCTGACCAATGGGCAGGCATATACTTTCACGGTAACGGCGACGAACAGCGCGGGCACGGGTGCGGCATCTACTGCGTCCAACAGCGTGACACCCGCGGCGATTCAGACAATTACGTTTGTAAATCCCGGCGCACAGAATTTCGGCACCAACCCGACACTGACCGCGACAACGGATTCAGGGCTCACGGTATCTTTTTCCAGCGGGGATACTGACGTAGCGACAATCACTTCTGGTGGCAACCTAACATTCCATAAAGCGGGAACAGCAATTATTCACGCCGATCAAGCGGGAAACGCCTCATATCTTCCTGCCGCGAGGGTAACAAGAGCGTTTGCTGTTAACCCTGTTGTTCCCGGCGCACCGACAGGTGTCACAGCGATGGCGGGTGACGGTCAGGCTACCATCAACTTTACACCTCCATCTTTTACCGGTGGCACAATGATCACGGGTTATACAGTCACATCAAACCCAGGGGGCTTCACAGGTGTAAGCTCTGGAAGCCCAATCACAGTGTCGGGACTCACCAATGGACAGTCATATACGTTCACGGTAACGGCGACAAACAGTGCGGGCACGGGTGCCGCATCTGCTGCGTCCAGCAGCGTGACACCAGCTGCTGTGCCGACGATATCGGGCATATCTCCCGCAAGCGGTACTCTGACGGGCGGTATGAGCGTGACCATAATGGGGACTGGTTTTACAGATGCAACGGCAGTTAAATTCGGTAACACAAATGCGGCTTCGTTTACGGTTGATTCGGATACTCAGATTACAGCGACATCTCCTGCACATAGCTCTGGATCTGTGTATGTCACTGTGATCACACCTGGCGGCACAAGCGCAACAAGCGCGAGCAGTCTGTATACATTTGCAGACACCACTGCGCCCACATTAACTGCTGCCAGCGCAAGTGCGGTGACGTTATCCGATGTAACTTTGAATTTCACTTCCAACGAAGCGGGAACGTATTATTACCTTGTTTATGCGGCTGCGGACCCGGCTCCAAGCGCGGCAACAGTCAAAGCGCAGGGTATGGCAGTTGCCAAAGGTACCGGAGCGGCCACAGCATCAACTAATACAATAAGCGTGACCGGATTATCATCTTCCACTGAGTATAAGGCGTATGTAATCGTCGAGGATGTGGCAGGTAACATGTCGGCCGTGGCCGGGATTTCATTTATAACCAAAATTAAGCTATCAGCGCCGACGGGGCTTGCGTGGGATTCGACGGTTCTCGGAAAGGCAAAATGGAATGCGGTGACAAACTCGAGCAGTTACAGCGTAAGGCTGTATAAGAACGGCAACGCGCAGGGTAGCGCAATCAACGTAGCAGCCGGTACACTCTATTATGATTTTACCAGCGCAATCACTACACTGGGTACGGGGACATACATCTTCGAAGTGATGGCAAAGGGTGATGGAAGCAACACCTTCAACAGCAATGTGTCTGTGGTAAGCATTGGATACAGCTATGTAACGCCAACACCGACACCGACACCAACACCGAAGCCGACACCAACACCGGTACCAACACCGAAGCCGACACCAACACCGGTACCAACACCGAAGCCGACACCTACACCGGTACCAACACCGAAGCCGACACCTACACCGAAGCCGACACCTACACCGGTACCAACACCAAAGCCGACACCTACGCCGGTACCAACACCAATACCGACACCTACGCCGGTACCAACACCAATACCGACACCTACGCCGGCACCAACACCAATACCGACACCTACGCCGGTACCAACGCCAATACCGACACCTACGCCGGTACCAACGCCAACACCGACACCTACGCCGGCACCAATACCAATACCGACACCTACGCCGGTACCAACACCGACACCGACACTTACGCCTTCTCAGTCGACTGAGGGCAACACAAGGACGATTACAGGTACGTTGCTTGACTCAAACAGCAACCCAATGGCCGGATACGTGGTGGAACTGCATTCCGATCCGATTATTACAGTAACGGATGCAAATGGACTTTATGCATTCTACGATGTGGATTACACCAGCCATGAGTTGATCGTGAAAACGCCCGCAGGTAACAAAATTGCTGCGTTTGAGTTGGCCTTCTCAGAAGGGGAGGAATTTAGTACGGATATGACGGATAAGGGTGTGAACATTTTTTACACCAGAAGTACGGAAACGGTTAACATCGAGGTTAAGCTGATACCAGGTGAGAGCGGTGCAACGATATCGAAAGTTTCGAGCTCAGATGTGCCGCAGACAAGTGGTACACTTGGAAGCATTGGCTCAGCCCTTTTGTGGGTTGTCGGTAGTGTTGCAGTGTTGATACTGATTACTTTGTTTGTTATCATCTTGCTGAAGAAAAAGAAAGAAAACCAGAAAGAGTCTATATAAATAATT
The DNA here is from genome assembly GCF_900002895.1 of Ercella succinigenes. Lineage (NCBI taxonomy): Bacteria > Bacillati > Bacillota > Clostridia > Eubacteriales > Oscillospiraceae > Ercella > Ercella succinigenes. The sequence continues at coordinate 18,290 of NZ_CDHP01000048.1, forward strand.
TCGAAGAGGGCAGTGAAAAGCGTAGTATTGCCCTCTTCTTTATGGTGTGCCACTTATAGAACTTTATTTGATTTCTTGGGTATGTAGCGACCACCCTGTGCACTTTTAACTTGGTGTCCGATTTAGCGTGAGATGGACAAGATGGGACAAAACGCAAATGCATGTTATATAAATTTAACCATATTTATATAGGTCTAATAGAAAGTTCAAGAAAATGGTATTCAATATAAGGTTCATTAAGAAATTAGTAATTAGAATTATACGAGGAGAAAATATATGAAAAAGCGGCTTAAAATAGCACTGATTACGATCATATCGCTTGTTATTATTTTGGTTGGTGCTTTTCTAGTATATGCTTCTGATTATTATAGAGCCGACGGTGTGGCGATTGCAGTCCTGCAAAGTGATGCAGTAACAAGAGTCGAAGACAACTTCATTATGTTATCTCCTACCGAACCTGGGAATACTGCTGTAATTTTTTATCCGGGAGCGAAGGTGGAGTATATTTCTTATTTGCCTTTGCTGGAAAAAATTACACAGAGTTCTAACGTAACTTGCATTCTCGTTAAAATGCCGTTCAATATGGCTATTTTCGATGCAAATGCCGCCGATAAGATTATTAGCCGATTTTCTGATATTGATAATTGGTATATAGCAGGTCATTCTATGGGTGGAGCAATGGCCAGCGACTATGCATCAAAGAACCAAGACAAAATAAAGGGACTTATATTGTTAGGTGCATATATATATGGAGATTACCCTGCTGAAAATGCTTTGACGGTTTACGGTTCATTTAATACAAGCGTAGAAGAGAAAATAAGCTATACCGAAAATATTGTCGTTATAGAGGGAGGAAACCATGCCCAGTTCGGCAATTACGGCAAACAAAAGGGTGATCCTGACGCCACGATTTCAAGCGAAGAACAGCAGAATATCGCTGTAGAAGCTGTCCGAGAATTTTTACAGAAAGGAAAGTATTAATTTGTGATATATTATTTTTCAGGCACAGGAAACTCAAAGTGGATTGCTGAGCAGCTTGCGACAAAAACGAATGATGTTGCGGTCAATATGATTGAGTGTTCCGTTCTCCCTTCGATTGACAATCAAACAATCGGTATTGTTTTTCCTATCTATGCTTGGGGAGCACCGGAACCGGTACTGGAGTTTGTAAAAAAACTTGCAGGTAAGCCTGCTTTTACTTTTGGAGTATGTTCTTGCGGGGCTGATGCTGGCTATGCAATGGAAAAATTAAGCAGTATATTTCCTTTGAACAGCTCATATTCTGTTGAAATGCCCAGTAATTATATTATATTAGCGGATGTGGAGAGCGACGAGAGCATAATCGCAAAGATCGCCAAAGCTAAAGAAAATCTTAAAATTATTGCGAATCAGATTATCACAAAGAAATCTATCAATAATGTAAACAAAGGGAAATTGCCTTGGGTTAAGTCCGCCCTTGCCAACTTCGGTTTTAACAAGTTTGCACGCAGTACCAAACCGTTTTATGTCACAGACAAATGTACTTCCTGTGGACTATGCGCTAAAATTTGTCCCGCAAAAACGATTAGAATTATTGATGGTAAACCAAGTTGGAGCAAGAGATGTTATCAATGTACAGCTTGTATCAATCGATGCCCGGTAAAAGCGATTGAATACGGAAAAGGAACTACGACAAGAAGCAGATATCAGTTCAAAGAAAATTAGAAAAGCTGATAGCAACCATATGAAGGAGAAGTATGATGATGGCAGAACTACTGCTTTTAGGCAAGTCTGTATGGTCTTGTCCTTGCAAAATGCTCTACATTCTGTTATTATTGCCTCGATTCATTTATGAGGGAGTAACTGCCTCCACAGGATCTGTTATCGTCATTACAGCGAAAGCTCGGTAGCAGAAATACAGTATGTATTTAGTGAGACTCAATGAAGGCCAAAGTTGGTGCTTCTTTGGGTCTTTTTGCATGAATATATCAACAAAAGCATCAATTGTCCTAAGGAGAATGGATATGAAATCATTTTATCAGATGGAAAAAGATCAAGTCATTCGACAATTTGATGTGAAAATGACAGGACTAACAGAGGATGAAGTCTTAGAAAGTCAAAGCAAATACGGGCGCAATCAACTAGAAGAAAATAAATCGACTCAGCCATTGATTGTCTTTTTCTCTCAATTCAAAGATTTTTTAGTGGTCATCTTAATAGTTGCGGCGATTGTGTCTGCAATGATGGGGAAACTTGAAAGTACATTGGTGATTGTTGCTGTACTTATTTTAAATGCTTTACTGGGTACGATTCAGCATGTCAAGGCAGAACAATCGCTAAAAAGTTTAAAAGCGTTGTCAGCCCCTTCATCAAAAGTCATGCGAGAGGGTCAGATTAGAGAGATTCCATCTTCAGAAGTCGTTGTTGCTGACACTTTAATAATTGAAGCAGGAGATTTCATCGCTGCAGATGGCCGATTGATTGAAAGTTTTAGCCTTCAGGTCAACGAAAGTGCACTGACTGGCGAATCGGTAAGTGTAGAAAAATCAACCGATCTTATAGACAAAGACCAAGTTGCTATTGGCGACCAAGTGAATATGGTCTTCTCTAGCGGGCTTGTCACTTATGGCCGCGGAAAGGCGATTGTGACGGCAGTGGGTAATCAATCTGAGATTGGTAAAATTGCTTCTTTGCTTAAAACTGCTCAAGAAAAAGCCACTCCACTTCAAAAAAATTTGGATGCATTCGGGAAAAAACTAGCTCTGCTGATTATGGTTATTTCCGCCATTGTGTTCGGACTTAGCATGTACAGAGGCGCACCAGTGATGGATTCTTTAATGTTTGCCATCTCTCTAGCGGTTGCAGCAATTCCGGAAGCGCTTAGTTCTATTGTTACCATTGTTTTGGCTTTGGGCACACGTAAGTTAGCATCTCAAAACGCTATTATAAGAAAGTTACACTCTGTTGAGAGCTTAGGAAGCATTTCGATTATTTGCTCAGACAAAACAGGCACTTTGACACAAAACAAAATGAAAGTTCAACATATTTTTACAGATGGTCAGCTTTATGCACTAGAGCAAATTGACACTCAAAACAAGCTGCATCATAAATTGATAATGGCGGGACTTCTTTGTAGTGATGCCATTACCACCAAAGAAAAGGAAATTGGCGATCCGACAGAAATCGCATTGGTCGATTTGGGAGAGCAATTTCATCTCGATGAGCAAGTCGTTCGCGAGATTACGCCACGCCTTTCAGAATTGCCATTTGATAGCGATCGAAAATTAATGACAACACTTCAGCACATTGATGGAAAAGCCATTGTTTTTACCAAAGGAGCGATGGATGTTTTGTTAAACCGTTCAACTCACATTGAAACCTCTGAGGGAGTTCGTCCTCTTCAGCAGGAGGATCGTAAAACTTTTGAAGAAATCAATTACACATTATCCAACCAAGGTCTAAGGGTTCTTGCTTTTGCCTGGAAAGCAGTTGAGGAAGAAACTCTCACGCTTGATCATGAAGACAAAATGACTCTTTTCGGCCTCGTAGCAATGATGGATCCTCCGAGAGCAGAATCAAAAGCTGCTGTCGAAAGCTGTATAAAAGCAGGGATTCGTCCAATTATGATTACCGGAGATCACAAGGTAACTGCTTCCGCCATTGCTCGTCAAATTGGTATCTTACAAGAGGGGGAGATGGCCATTGAAGGTGCAGAAATCGAAGCGTTAACCGATGAAGCGCTCATTGCTTTGGTACCTTCAGTGTCCGTTTATGCCAGGGTTTCACCAGAGCATAAGATACGAATTGTAAGTGCTTGGCAAGCACTGGGTCATATTGTCGCAATGACCGGTGACGGTGTCAATGATGCACCTGCCTTGAAGCGCGCAGATATTGGTATTGCTATGGGCATTACCGGGACAGAAGTTGCTAAAGATGCTTCCAGTATGGTGCTCACTGATGATGATTTCTCAACAATTGTCAAAGCCATAAACAATGGGCGAAGCATTTATGGCAACATAAAAAATGCAGTAAAATTCCTGCTTTCAGGAAATACCGCAGGTATTTTGACCGTTGTATACGCTTCAATCGCTGGCTTACAGGCGCCATTTGCACCTGTCCATTTGCTCTTTATCAACCTCTTAACCGATAGTTTGCCTGCAATTGCCATCGGCATTGAGCCAGCTCATGGGGAACTGATGAGGCAAAAACCTAGAGATGCAAGCAAACCCATTCTTGATAAAGCCTTTGCCTTCAAGGTCATCTACGAAGGCGCAATAATCGCAATTGTTACCACAATCGCTTATTACATCGGTTTCAACATCGATGGACACGGCGATGCCATGACTATGGCGTTTGCAACGCTCAGTTTGTCACGTCTTGTTCACGGTCTAAACTGCAGAACGGATGCTCCTTTGACTCTCAAAACCTTATTCATGAATCCTTTTAGCTACTTAGCACTTATTTTAGGAACTCTTCTACTAAGTACAGTGCTGTTGGTAAAACCTCTACATGGTATCTTTGAAATTAGCCTTTTAACACCTGGTCAATATGTGACTATCGGACTTTTGTCTCTTGTTCCTCTTGTGGTAGTTCAAATTTTTAAACGCATTAAATGGCATTTTTATTCAAACAAGTAGCCAGACATAGCATAATACAAAAACCGCAAGGCTAATAAATGTTACACGTATTTTTCCTTAAATATTCTCTATTTTGAAATTTACTGTTGACAATAGTTTCTGTCTCATTTTTTGCAATTAATCTCAAAGATATCACTCGTTGAAACACGTCGTTCAAACGACTATAATGAAATTATAATTTTTCATGAGAAAAGGTTGTTTGAAGATGGAATACATATCTGTTATAGATGCTTCAGAAAGATGGGGTGTTTCTCCCAGACAGGTGCAACGGCTTTTAGCCGCCAAGAGGATACCGCACGCTAAAAAATACGGAAGAACGTGGATGATACCTAGGGATGCAAAAAAGCCCTCCGATCCCCGTAGAGAAAAAAAGCCGCAGGAGCAATCGCTATCCTCCAGACTTGTCTATATGATGGAAGCCACTTCTATACCTATGCCCACCCATAATCCCGACGCTATTTTGGACATGGTGAAAGATGAAAAGGTTCGGCTTCAATATGAAGCCGAGCTTGCCTATCTACGGGGCGATTTTGAGCAAACCATGTACTGCTATTATAAAACCCAAGGAGACGAAGGGGCAAGGCTGCGGGCATCCCTGACAGCTGTGGCGGCAGCTATCAGTCTAGGAGATTACCCTGCGTATATGAATGTTGAAGCATATCTCAAAAGTTATGTGAAAAAAGGCTGTAGCAGTGATACTTCCGCTATGGCGGAGCTTGCTCTGGCCAGTGTCGCCGTCAGCGTGGTTGCCCCCAAGATGGTTCCCAAGTGGCTTTCCGAAGGAGATTTCAGTGCATTCCCTCCACAGACGAATTTGCCGTACATGCTCTATTTGAGGGCGAAATACTTTATGTGTATCGGTAAATATGAAATCGCGTTGGCTATAGCCCAGACTGCACTGGCTTTTAGCTCATCGGAGCGAGGGATAAGTTTTCCCGACATTTATCTGTGGATCGTATGTGCTCACGCTTGTTATTGTCTTGGGCGAGGTAATGAGGCCAAGTGTTGGCTGTTGGAAGTCATGGGTATTGCTCTTCCTCATGGCTTTATCACGCCCTTTGCGGAAACTGTTTCTATTTTCGGCGGCCTTGTTGAGCAGTGTTTGGAAGAAGCCTTTCCCCATTGTTGTGACACCATCAACAGACAGTGGGAGAGGACGGTTAAAAACTGGATTACTTTTCACAACCATTTTACCAAGAATAACATAACACTGATACTTTCCCTTCGTGAATACCATCTGGCACAGCTTGTAGCTCGGCGTGTTCCTTATGAAAAAATAGCAAAACAGTTTAATATTTCCGTCGGCAGACTCAAGAATATCATGTTGGAAATATACGAAAAATTATACATTTCCAGCCGGAACGAGCTTGCCCAATATGTTATAGTAACGGATCAAGAAGATTATATAAACAGAAACTGACATTTTATTAGGTCGTTCAAACGACTACAAAAAAAGCTGCCATGCATTTATAAAATGGCTTTAATAGGCAGTTTTACGGAAAATTATTACTGAGACAGATGACAATATATGTATGAAACACCTCCAAAAACGTGACTTTTTGAGGGTGAAAAATCACTCCATAAGAAGGAAATTACCCCCTATGATAGTAATGTAAAGCTATTATAGGGGATTTTTATTCCTATTGAAGAAGGGAGTCTTAGAGAATGAACTTTGAACAAAAGCAGCCGTACAAGGTATATCAGGCGGGAGGTCGCAAATTTCCCGTTTACCTTGAATACGATAAGCAGCTTGATCAGAGCTACCCAGCCTACCCCAACTTTAAGGAACACCCTGAGTATACCGAAGAAGGACGACCCTTCGCCACAGCGGAGCAGGAGAACTGTCTTCATTGTAAACCAACAGCTCTGGGGAAGCCATTATCCGGTGACTGTGGAGGTTGCGGTTGGTTTTACCGGGAGCAGACACCCTGCGACCCTATTGGAATCTGTATGAGCGATGCACGTCGACGAGAAAATGAATCAGTAAAGGAGGAGAAAACATAATGAAAACAAAAAGATTTTTAAGCCTGCTGCTGTGTGCGGTACTTATTTTGACAATGTTACCGTGGGTGATAATGGCAGAAGAAAATGGAGATTTTGCTGGGGGAAGTGGGGATGAAGCTGACCCATGGGAGATTGCCAACTGGCACCACTTGAATAACGTCAGGAAGTACGGGGTAGAAGGTGATGAAAATTATCAGACCGGTAGCTATTTTAAACTGATTGCTGACCTGAATGAGGCTACTGACGGTTATGAGGATTACGCTAGTAGTTCAGCCAATGCCGGTTCCGGCTGGGAGCCTATTGGAGTATATGTTAATTGGAATTCCACAGAAAATATTCACTTCACCGGCACCTTCGACGGAGACGGGCATACCATCAGCGGCCTTTTCATCAACAGACCGGATAAAAATGGCGGCTTGTTCGGTTACACCAATAATGCTGCCATAAAAAATCTGAGGCTGGTGGACTTTGACGTGACCGGCAATAATAATATCGGCGGACTGGTGGGGTATAATGACGGCTCCATCGAAAACTCCTATGCCACGGGCGATGTGACCGGCAATAATAATGTCGGCGGTTTGGTGGGGTATGACATTGGCGGTACCATCACTAACTCCTACGCCACAGGCAACGTCGAGGGCAATAATAATGTCGGCGGTCTGGTGGGGGAGATCCTCCATGGAGGCATCACTAACTCCTACGCCACGGGCAGCGTCAATGGCAATAGTGTTGTCGGCGGTCTGGTGGGGTATAACCAGGGAGGCATCACCAACTCCTATGCCACGGGCAGCGTCAATGGCAATACTGTTGTCGGCGGACTGGTGGGGTATGACATTGGCGGTACCATCACTAACTCCTACGCCACGGGCAGCGTCGAAGGCAATGATAGGGTCGGTGGACTGGTGGGGTTTAATGGAGGCACCATCACCAACTCCTACGCCACGGGCGGAGTCGAGGGCAGTGTCGAGGGCAGTGGCGCTGTCGGTGGACTGGTGGGGTTTAATAGTAATGGAGGCACCATCACCAACTCCTACGCCAAGGGCAGTATCGAGGGCGGTGGTGTTGTCGGTGGACTGGTGGGGTGGTACTTTAACGGTCCCATTACCAACTGCTTTTATGATTATGAGGCTACTGGTCTTGGGGAAACTGGTGTTGGCAACGGCAGCAGTGTTGGTGTTACGGGCAAAACCACCGCCGAGATGAAGCAGCAGGGAACCTTTACGGGTTGGAGTTTTGATACCATCTGGCGTATAGAAGAGAATAAAACCTACCCTTATCTCGCATGGGAACCCAGGCTGGCCACTATAACACTAAGCATCGGCAGCTTAAGCCCAGCCTTTAATTCTGAAACTTTAAGCTATACAGCCAGCGTGGCAAACAGCATCGGCAGCATTACTGTGACCGCAACCCCAACTGCCGACCATGTAGGTGCTGACATTACGGTAAACGGTTCAGCTGTAGCCAGCGGTACGGCTTCCTCGGACATTGCTCTTGAGGTGGGCGCGAATACAATTACAGTTATCGTCACAGCTCAAGATACTAATACCACTGAAATCTATACAATTACCATTACCCGGGAACCGAGCAGCGATGCCGCACTAGCCGGTCTTAACATCAGCACTGGCACACTCTCTCCCGTTTTTGAGAGTGGTACCTATACTTACACCGCAACGGTTGGTAACAGCGTGACCAGCCTGCCCTTCACACCCACGGCAAGGGATGCAAACGCAACAATTACGGTAAACGGTTCAGCTGTAGCCAGCGGCACGGCTTCCTCGGACATTGACCTTAAGGTGGGCGCGAATACAATTACAGTTATCGTCACAGCTCAAGATACTAATACCACTGAAATCTATACAATTACCATTACTCGGGAACCGAGCAGCGATGCCGTGATACCCGATCCTCCGAAACCTGACAGTGATGCCTTGATACCCGATCCCCCGAAACCTGGCAGCGATACCGTGATACCCGATACCCCGAAACCTGGCAGCGATACCGTGATACCCGATCCCCCAAAACCTGGCAGTGATGCAGTGATACCCGATCCCTCGAAACCTAGCAATGATGCAGTGATATCCGATCCTCCGAAATCTGGCAGTGATGCCGTAATATCCGATCCCCCGAAATTTGACAGTGATGCTGCGATATCTTATCCCCAGAAAGGTGATGTAAAACGGATAATCAAAGAATACACCGTAACCTTTGTAGATCATGATGGAACACCATTAAAGGAAGAGATCATTAAACATGGGCAGGCTGCAACAGCACCGACAGGTCTGATAAGAGAAGGATATACCTTTAGCGGTTGGAGTGCGGATTACAGTAATGTAACTGATAATGTAATTATTGAAGCCTTGTACAATATTAATCAATATACTGTTTCTTTTGAAAGCAACGGCGGGAGTACTATAGATTCAATTAAAGCAGATTTTGATTCACTCATAACTGCACCAACAGCACCGATAAAAACAAATCACGATTTTGCTGGTTGGTATAAAGATTCAGGATTAACGACAATATGGGACTTCAACTCCGATAGAATACCATCAACGGATATAACGTTATACGGAAAATGGATAATCACAGAATACTCCGTACCTATAGATGATAATGGTCATACTGTAACAGCACCGGCAGAAACGATAAAAGAGGGGAATAGAAGTAGTAACCTATTATGGGTAGGTTTTATATCAGGAAGCATCCTCTTAATGGCATTGTTTTTGATTATAAAAAAAAGATCAGTTCAATAAAAGAGGACTATATATTCATAGTTGAAATCCAAATTGAGCTTATCAATGGCGATTTTTAACATTATACTGAACACTGACGTCTGTAAAAAACACCTTGGAACTTTTCATCTGTTTTAAGCGTCTAAGGCAAAGATTAAACAGATGGAGGATCATAAAATGAAAAAAATCTTACAAACGATCTCAGTGATCATGCTCTCTCTTATGCTGGCGCTTTCGGCTGCCAGCTGTGCAGGTCGAGGTGATGACAAGAAGCCTGGCGGTAATCTGGAGGGTTCACTCGAAGATATTCTCAAGCAGATATATGAAAAAGCAGAGCTTAGTGATGATTTCCGTGAATATACTCTTGATAGTTTATTATTGGATGAGATCGATGAAGAGAACGAAGAATATCATCTTGGTAAAAACGGCATAGTCTATAAAGAGGCTATTGTTTCAGAACCGATGATGATGCCTTCGGCTTATGCGCTATGTTTGATAAGAGCTAATGAGGATCAGGACATTGAAGCACTGAAAACTGAAATCAAAGATAGTGCTAATCCAAACAAATGGGTCTGTGTTGGGATTGATGAAAAGAATGTACTGGTCGACAATATAGGCGATGTTGTTATTCTGGTTATGAGTGATGATAATGCCCAGGCAATTATGGATGCGTTCAAGACGCTGGTTGCATAAATGGTATTTTCCAGTATAAGCTTTCTTTTTTTCTTCCTGCCGACAGTACTAATTATTTACTATTTAGTACCGGCAAGAGTTAGAAACCTGGTTTTACTTTTGGCTAGTCTTCTATTCTACGCATGGGGAGAGCCGGTCTATGTGATTATTATGCTTTTCTCATGCTTGTCTGGCTATATCCATGGCCTGCTAATTGAGAACAAGGTAGCCGGGCGGCATACTAAACTGCTGCTCGGTTCCTCTATTATTATAAGTCTGGGATTGCTTTTGTTTTTCAAGTACAGTGATTTTTTGATCATAAATTTCAATTTTTTTACAGGAAACCGTTTGGAACTTCTACACATAGTCCTGCCTATAGGTATCAGTTTTTATACTTTTCAGATTATTTCCTATACGATTGATGTATATCGCGGCCAGATCAATGCCCAGAAGAATCTGATTGATTTTGCCGCCTATATTACATTTTTCCCGCAGCTGATTGCCGGGCCAATAGTTAGATACAGTGATATATCTACTCAACTTACAAATCGATTAAGTTATCATAAATCTTCAGGATCTGCATATTCCGAAGCTTTACCAAAAACAAAGCTTGTAAAATTGCTCACATCTTCTATTTCTGAGGGCATCATGCGTTTTACAATCGGGCTTGCAAAAAAGGTATTGCTTGCAAACAGCTTTGGTGAGTTGGTAAAACTATTAGAGAACAGCGCTTCATCTGTTTTATCAATATGGCTGCTGAGTGTTGCTTTTACAATGCAGATTTACTTCGATTTTTCAGGCTATAGTGATATGGCAATTGGACTAGGCCGCATGTTCGGCTTCCAGTTTCCAGAAAATTTCCGATACCCGCTTACAGCAACCAGCATCTCAGACTTCTGGAGACGCTGGCATATATCGCTTGGCAGCTGGTTCAGGGACTATGTTTATTTCCCGCTAGGAGGCTCACGCTGCAACAAAATAAGATTGCTAAGAAATCTGCTCATCGTATGGTCATTGACCGGATTATGGCATGGTGCTGCGTGGAATTTTATTATATGGGGTCTCTATTTTGCTATCCTTCTTACAATCGAAAAACTCATTAACTTCGACAGATTAAAACTGCCAGAATTATTAAAAAGAATCATTACCATTATGCTCATTCTGATAAGTTTTATCATATTTTACTCAGGAAGCCTGGTACAGGCAGCGGCGCTAATCAGAGATATGCTTCCTGGCTCAACCCTTGCACCTTACGATCAAATAAGCCTGTATTATCTGCGCAGTTATTTGTTCACATTAATGGTCGGCATTACTGCAGCTACTCCTATACCGGCAAAAGTTATCAGATTTTTGCTAAGTCCACATGCTGCAAATCATAATAATAGCCGAATTGTTCTACCGCAACTGGTTAAATTGCTAGCCCCCGTGTTTATGCTGGCGCTTCTTGTACTTTCTACTGCGGGAATTGTAGATAGCTCGTTCAATCCGTTCATTTATTTCAGATTTTAAAACATAGCTATATCTCTCAATCCTGCTTTTATAAAGGAATGATATAAAATGGGTAAAAATGAATCAAAGATATTAACAATCGTACATTTTACAGTGATAGGACTATTTAGCATGTTCATTTTGAGCATGTCAGTCCTGCATATCTTCTTTGAAGATCATGACTATTCATTTTCTGAGAGAAGATCACTTGCAGAGATGCCGAAAATTGATCTTGATTCAATAGAAAACATAGATTTTTCTGAAACTATCGAGAAATATCTGCTTGATCATTTTCCATTTAGAGATAATTTCAGATCAATCAAAGCCGGTTCCGATTTATTCTTGTTGCGCAGATTGGACATTAATGGCATTTATGCTCATCGGGACAGTCTTTTTAAGACTGAATATCCTTTGAGAGAGAATAAAATCGAACAGGCTGCTGAGCTTATTGAGCTATTAAGCAGCAATATGCTGGCAGACCTAAATTGCTTTTATGCGGTTATTCCTGACAAAAGTTTCTACCTGGCAGAAACTATAAAACACCCTCAAATCGACCAGATTAGAATAGAGGAGTTGATGAATAATACGATAAAAACCAGCACAAGACTGACACTTTCACCAGAGTTATCTGCAGAGCATTATTACAAAACAGATCTTCACTGGGATCAATCTATGCTGCCGGAAATCGCGTCTTTTTTAGCAGACAAAATGCTCAGAGACAGCATCGGAGATCTGCCACATTATGAGACACATCAATATAGTCCATTTTATGGTTCATGGCACGGACGTTGGGTGATTGGTCATGAGCCTGATACATTAACCTGGCTCAGCAATGAGATCATAGAAACAGCCGAGGTATATGATCATTATGATGGCAGAAGTAAAGATATTTATGAGATTGAGGCACTTAATAGACCTGATGCCTACGATATATATTTAAATGGTGCCAAACCACTGCTTACTATCAGCTCTAATCGAGATGATTCTGAAAACTCAAATAAGCTATACCTATTCAGAGATTCATTTGGTAGCAGTCTTGCACCACTTATGCTTGCTTATTACGACGAAATCATCTTAATAGATTTAAGGTATGTGTCGGCTGCTTCGCTGGAAAATTTTATTGATTTTACGCCAGGTGCCGACGTTCTTTTTCTCTTAAGCTCTATGACACTCAATAACAGCGATATGCTTAAACGCTGATCATAGAAGGGCGAATATAGAATTGCTGTAGTAGAGAAATTCGGTTATGGATGGAGTGATACCTCAAATAGTTCAAGGGATATAGATACTATACTTGAGGAAACTCGTAAAGCCCTTGAACTTTCTGGGGAGAAAGCCCCTTTTGTACTTTTTCCTCATTCTATGTCAGGACTAGAAGCGATATACTGGGCACAAAAATACCCGGATGAAGTAAAAGCTATTATAGGATTAGATCCATGTACCCCTGAAGCAATTGATATTCTACCTAGGGTTGAGAAAGCACAGTTATACTCTATGTATTTAATATCAAGAATAGGTTTATCAAGGTTTATGCCTGAATCTGATGTAGAAGAAAATTTTCCGCTTATGAGATCAAGTGATTTGACGGAAAAAGACAAGTTACAGTATATGGCAGTATTTTTTAAAAGTTCCGTTACAGGAGATATGTTAAGAGAAATAGAATTCCTAAAAGAAAATGCACAAACAGTAAAAAACAAAGAAACTCCTTTCGATATACCTATGTATTTTTTTATTTCCGATGATCAAGAGTCGATAGCATCAGGCTGGGAAAAAGCCTTAACAGGATACTTATCAAATCTTAGTATCGGAAAATCTCAAAAACTTGAAACTAGCCATTATGTTCATCATGAGAAAGCAGATATAATTGCTTTTGAATCCAAAGAATTCTTAAAACAGATAAAATGAATATTTTTGATAAAGGCAAGCGATTATCAGAAAAGTTATTTTTCCCCTTTTTAACATCCATGTCAGATTTTACATATACGATGATATAATGAAAAAAAAGAAAAGAAGGAGGAACCCATGGAGAAAGACTTTTCTCGAGCAGGAAGGTTTGCCCTGTGGCGCAGGGTGTTTCTTTTGCTAGGTATTTCCCTGTTTTTGTTGACTTTTTTTTACGCATCCACCGCCCCTATGGTACATATGAAAGCGGTCGATATTTCTTTTCTCCAGAAACTGGAGTTATCCAATGAGGTGGTTACCGAGAGAAATCGTTATCTGGCTGATTTGCCGCCTGGTGAATATCTGAAAATACTGGCTGATGGATCTCTTCTGGTCTGGGAAGGTGACAAAACAGAACTGGATTTGGTGGCTCAGGGAAGCACTCCCCCAGGATGGGAACAGAGAGTCTTTGAGAGAGACGGGCTTGTCCAACCTGGATTTTACTTTAGAGCCACTGAAGAGCCCGTGGCCACATTGCTGAAAAATTGGGAAAACCGGAGCCAGAAGTTGTATGTGCCCTTGAATTCCTTGGAGGATGATCCCGTACGAGTCGTATCTCTTTTATATGAACCATTTCCTCTGGAAACAATTTCCTTTGGAGGATCAGCTCGTTTCCATCCACCAGTTTCAATGATACACACGACCAGAGGGATTTCCTGGATTTTTCTTCTGTTGGGCTTTTTGTTGTATTTGATTTTGCCACGAGATCGGGATCGGGATTCGGGGCTTGTGATGCCCCTTTGGAAAACCAGAATGAACGATTTTGCTATAGTGCTACTATTTACAACCTTTTTTGGAATGCCTCTTTTGATTACTGGCAGTGTTGGTAATGCCTTGAGGGAAGGTATTCTCTTGACAATCCCCCTGTGGGGGATGTCTCTTTTTGCCGTGTGTTTGGCTGTGGTTAACGCTTGGTATGAAAGTTTCTCCCTGCATCTGGAAGATGACGGTGTTCAGATGGTCTCTTACCGAGGGCAGGTGGATCTATTCTGGCGAGACATAAGGGGAGTTGGCTACGTCGAAAAGCGAATGAAGCCAATCTTTCGATTGTTAATGTGGCTGGTCTTCTTGTTTTCAAGAGGCTCTACCAGTTTGGTTATGGGAAGCCAGCTTACTTTTACCCGGGGAGCAATGGCTCAGGGCTTAAGATTTACTAAAAATACCGGAGAAACCGTTGATTTGTGGCTTCTTGACGGTGGAGCTCAGGCTCTGATTGGTCAGCATGAAAAGCTGATTTCTTCGTTGGAGGGTGCTGGAATTTCTTTCAATCAAGAACCCGCCCTGGAAACCTCTATAGGAAGCATCGGAGGGAAAAGGCTTTGGCCTAGAAAGAAGATGGTGATACCTCTTTTGTGCGGTACAATCATTGTTGCTCTGACTCTTTCAATCCAAATATTACTGATGTTGGGAGAATCTACCAGAACCGTTTCTTTTACCGGTACACCTTCCCAGAGCGATGAAAGTTTCGTCCTACCAGGCCCCGACGAAAGTATTGTTCTGGGGAATCTGACCGTTGACGTCCTGGTTCCAACCTGGACTACCCTGTGGGGGGAAGAAGGGGTTGAACGAACCGATGCACTTTCGTCTGGTCCGGAAGACACATTTTATGCAGCCGGAATGACATCTTCTGGCGGCATCCGCGCGGCTGGACTTGTTCTTCACGTGGACGCACAGGGGCGTGTTTTGGAAGAAGTCATTTTATCTATGACGGGACGGGAGGTTTTTCTTGCTGACATTGTGGCAACGGCCAACGGCGCCGTGGTAACCGGAACAGCCGGCACCTATCTGGGCAGAAACGGTTTTCTCACCGGAATTTCTTCTGGAGGAGATATTTCATGGCATCAGGATTTGGAAGGAGAATCCAGTAGCAGTGGTGGAGCTTTAACTGTGAACACAGATAACAATCTGGTCTGGGCCGGACATCTGGATTCTGAAAGTTTTATCAGGCTTCTTACTCCTGACGGTTTGGAGTTGGACGTCTTTGGGGTCGGGGAGGGTGATCGCCAAGGAGCTGTTTCCTCTTTAGTTCCTGCTCCCAAGGGGATTTGGGCCGTGGGTTCTATACCAGACTCCTCAGGAGAATTTACGGATCCCATGGTGGCTTTGTTCGGGGAAGATGGCAAACTGGAGTTTTTCTGGAACGAGGGTGGCCCTCGGGATGATATTCTTTTGGGGTCGGTCAGTTGTCCAGCCGGTCTTTTTGCCACAGGTGCATCAAGAATACAGGAGCACTGGGATCGACACTTGATATATCTCTTGATGGGAGAAGAAGGCGTCATCTGGCAAAAAAACTTCCGAGCTCCCGACCACCATCTTACCGGGGTGGCAGCAGCTGTTCTTCCTCAAGGTGACTTTCTTATGCTTGTACAAGTGGGGAATGACCATATGTCTCACTATTTCACATTTCTTCTCAGGACAGATCCACATGGTGAACCTATTTCGGCTCATCGACTCTACCTAGATGGAAGCGTGCGGGGAACAGCTCTGCTTGTAGCGGCTGATGGATCTGTGGTGGTGGGTGGCACAACCGGCCCTCTGCCTGACCGGGGTTCTGCCTCAATGGTTCTCATGGGTGTGTCCGCTGCTGACCTGACACCATAAATCACTTTGATTAAACGGTGTAACAGTCGGTAAGAAGGTAATGGAAATTTTCTTGTTCGGCATACACAAGTTAAAGACCAGGAGGTTTGTTAATGAAGATTGCAATTATCGTACATTCTCAGACAGGAAATACATTTTCTGTAGGTCAGAAAATTTTTGAACGTTTACAAAATGATGGACATGAGGTTAGTTTAGTACGAATTCAGAATGTTGGTGATTCTAATGGAAAAAACAAAGCTTCCTCTCTCGTATTAGACTGTACTCCTGAAGTTAAAGGAGTAGATGCTGTTATTTTCGGCGGTTGGGTTGAGGCTTTCAACCTATGCCCTGGGTTTAGAATATACCTCCAACAATTGGATACAATTAAAGAGTCAAGAATTTTATGCTTTGTGACCCAACATTTTCCTTATAAATGGATGGGTGGAAGTAATGCTCTTAATCAAATCAGAAAAAAGCTTAATGCAAAGGGAAACGATATTGAGAGTCTTGGCGTTATCAATTGGACCAATAAAAAAAGAGAGCAGCAAATTGAGGCTTTGGTATCTGAAACAAGTGATTATTTTAAAGGGACACCAAGTGCCAGACAAGGTTCCAAGTAACTTTGGCTGTAATGCCTTATTGCCAGTTGGTTTAAGGCTTTTGATCTTAAGACTAGAGTGTCCCCAAGGCGGTTATCTTTTGTATCGTCTCATATGGTATACTGTGCCTAATAATTTTTGGGAGTTTTTATGGAAGTTAATGATTTACTGCCAATCGTTGTTCCTGGGATAATTATACAGTTGCTTGTTATGGCATATTATATTAAACACTGTTGGGAAAACGATTCATTATCTCAAAAGCAAAAGGTTGTTTATATTATTGCTATCGCAATTTTTAATTTGCTGGCAGCAGCGGCTTATTTGTTCTTTACTCGCCCCAAATCAAAGAACATAAATGAAGACTATGTGGATATGGAAGTTGATAACCATATTCGTCAGGGTATTTTTGTTTTGCTGATTACCGCTTTTGAGATATTAGCGCTGCGAATAATTTCTCAGAATATTCACAACCAGTACTATTCACTTATTATCGCCTTGCTTGGCCTATGTTTTGCTATTATTTTAATCAACGGTTTACTTGTGAAAAAGCAACATGTGTTGCTGTACTTCTTGTTGCCTGCATTACAGATTTTACTTGTGGTACCGATAGAATTTATTGACAGCAGTTACAATGGACAGTTCATCGTGATGATTGTTTTAGCAGGGATTATTAATGGCTTTCCACTGCGGTTTATTAAATTCTATTCGTTTGGCGCTTTTGTTATTTATTTAACTTCCAATATCATTAAAGCTTTAAAGGTCTACGGTACAGATTCCGAAGAAATTGTTACGTATGTCTATGTCAATATGCTTATATTTTTGTTAGTATTCATAGCATTTTATACACTAAAAAAACAACTCTTGGTGAATAAGAGACTGGAAAATGCACTATCAACGCTGAAAGAACAATCTTTGCAGCTTGAGCAAATGAGTGCTATAAAAGAGCGAACTCGTATCGCTGGAGAAATACACGACAATGTTGGACATAGGCTGACTAGTGCCATGATTTCTATTGAAGCTGGAGAAAAGTTACTGAGTATAAATAGCAAAGAAGCGCTTGAAAAGTTTTCTCTGGCAAAAAAGCAGGTAAAACGCGGTCTGGATGATATCCGCAGCTCAGTTAAAGCCATTCAAAAAGGTGGTGAAAAAACGTTTGCAGCAGCTCTTGAAGAACTGATTGAAGATATTTACCAGAATACAGGTCTTACTATATCGCATATTGTGGAACTCAGATTTGAATTGCTGCCTATTCAGAAGAATGTACTTTTGGCAGCCATAAAGGAATGTGCAACCAATAGCTTAAAGCACGGAAAAAGTACAAAGTGTGATCTGCTTTTGCAGGAGTACAAAGGCAGTGTAAACATGACCTTCAGCGATGATGGCAAGGGTACGAATGATTTTAGCTATGGATTTGGATTGCAAAACATGGCATTACGCATACAAAGCCTCGGCGGCACAATGACGACTCATAGTACGCAAGGCGAAGGCTTTACCGTTAGTATATCCATGCCGGCGGGAACCCACACAGAAGGAGAACTTGTATGAGCATCCGTGTATTGTTGACAGACGATCAAACGCTGATTCGTGACGGCCTGCGTGCACTGCTTCATAATCAAGAAGACATTACCGTGATCGGTGAAGCTGGAAATGGACAAGAGGCGCTTGAGCTGACAAAAAAACTTAATCCCGATATTGTTTTGATGGATATTCGTATGCCCAAAATGGATGGGGTGGAGGCAACACGGCTTATTAAACAGGAATGTCCGCAGACAATCGTAATTGTACTGACTACTTTTGATGACGATGAATACATTATCAATGCTATGACATATGGTGCATCTGGTTATCTGCTCAAAGATATCGGCAGTGAAAAGCTGATTGGTGCAATACGCGACAGCCTGAACGGCAATATTATTCTGCCTGGACGTGTAGCTGCAAAAATCACTTCGCATCTGACACCAAGATCAGCAGCCCCTGAAGTTACACTTGATGACTTTACTGGGCGTGAAATCGAAATCATACGCCTGCTGACAAATGGGAAAAGTAACAAGGAAATATCCGATGAGTTGTATTTATCGGTTGGCACAGTCAAAAACTATATCAGCCAGATATATTTGAAAATAAATGTTAGTGACCGCACGAACGCATTGCTATTTTTCAAAAAACTTGGACTTTAAGTGACACTATATTTCCATCTTTAAGATAATACTTTTGAGAAGCTTAAAGCTTCTCTTTTTTTGTTCAATATGGCTCGGCATATGATCATGTACATGACTAGGTATATGACCCGGGTCACTTATCATATGACTCCTTGCTGTCTTAAAATGAGGTCAATAAAAGCAAGGAGGACAACCCAATGAATGAATATGTTGAAATTTTACTAGTGCTCTCACCGCTGATTGCGATACAGTTTGGACTTGCAATCTATTGCGCGGTCAAGATTTTTAGAGAAGGCGTTCAGAATTTAAACCGCTGGGCATGGCTTGCTATTTGCATATTTTTTAATCTGATCGGGCCAATAATCTTTCTGATTGTTGGAAGAAAGAAGGTATATTGATGATTACTGTAAAGAATTTACACAAAAGCTTCAAAACCTTCCATGCACTTAAAGGCATTGACCTTTATGTCAAAAAAGGTGAAATATATGGCTTTATCGGACGCAATGGTGCTGGCAAATCAACCACGATGAACATACTTACCGGTCTTTCACGGGCAAGCAGTGGTGAATGTATTGTAAATGGCAAGGATATAAGAAGTATAAAGCATCCTAGTGAACTGCATATCGGTTATTTGCCGGAAGAGCCTAGATTTTATCCATGGCTGAGTGCACGTGAAACTCTGGAATATCTCGGCAACAGTGCAGTACATTCTGTGGAGAAAACAAGAGTAGATGAAGTTCTCAGCTGGGTAGGTCTTGAAGATGCATCAAAACGACGTGTTGGTGGTTTTTCAAGGGGAATGAAACAAAGGCTTGGTATTGCGGCGGCACTTATACATGATCCTAAACTTTTGATACTGGATGAGCCTTCATCTGCACTTGATCCGCAAGGTCGCAGTGATGTAATCAGGCTTATTAAGGAATTAAAGCAAATGGGCAAAACGGTTATTTTCTCAACACATATATTAAGTGATGTGGAACGTGTGTGCGATACAGTTGGTATGATTGTTTCCGGCAAGATGCTGCTGGAAAAACCGCTCAACGAGCTTCAACAAAATGCTGCTGCATCCGTTTTTGATATCGATTTGCAGACTTCAATAGATCAGGAATTGATCAGTAAATTAAAACAGGCAGAAGTTGTTACAAATGCTACTGTGAAAAATGAAATGTTATCTGTGACTGTTAAAGACGCAGTTGAGGGTTCAAAAGAGTTGATGCGGTTTTTGTCAGGGCAGAATATTGCAGTTCATGCTCTACAGCTTCGCAGAAACGAACTTGAAGATATTTTCTTAGGGGAGGCAGGCGCAAAATGAAACAAGACATTATAAAAGAGATTCGGTTTGGATTTCGCAACAGTAGGTTTTTGATATTATTTATCGGTTTTTTATTCTTTGCAGTACTGACACCGGTTATGATGAAAGTGATACTGCCTATGATACTGCAAAACCAGTTTCCCGGTATGACAGAACAAACAATCTCGGAGATGGTGGACATGACACAAATTGGTTCTATCCGCAGCTATATGGGAGATGTGTTTGAAATTGGTACCATCATAGTTGCATTTACACTTTGCGGCCTGATGGCTCAGGAATTTAAAGACAATACTCTTGTGTTGCCTCTTTGTGCAGGTAGGCAGTTTGGTGGAATTGTAAGTGCGAAAATACTCGTCTTTGGAACAGTTCTTGTTTTATCTCCTGTACTGTCAATCATTGTGAATTATATTTATTCAGGTTTGCTTTTCGCATTCGATATTGGCATAGTACCTGTCATACGTGGTGGACTGCTGCAAGGTGTCTATATGTTATTTTTGCTCGCTTGTCTAATTATGTGGGGTACCATTATTAAGAAACCTATTGCCGCAGGCTTTGCTTCATTAGTGACTGTTTACGTACTTCATTTTGCCGGTAATGCTTTTTCCATAAGCTCCTATCTGCCATCAGGTCTGCTGGAAGAAGCACAGCAACTTGCGGTAATCCCAGCCAATTCATTGATTCAGACGCTTTGTTTGACCTTTGGCATTATCATACTGTTTACTGCTGTCACACTACTCAGACTCAAACACATGGAGTGGAATGAGAGGTAAAAGAATGAAAAAGACCTTTCTTGCCTTGACACAAATGATAAAGCTGTAGCAGAGGAAACTTTAGCATGTTTGTGGAAGGAAAAAACAATCATTTTAGCTATGAATATGTATATGAAGCTAAACTGGAAGATAAAACTCTTGGAATAATTACCTGCTACCCAACAAAAGTATTGCTTGGATTATGAATTCTTATCCAAATCAACAATTAGTTTTGAGTCCGGTATGCAGTCCATGTGTGATATTATACTGTTAGGGTTGATGGATAAACAAACGATAAATTCATGACTAAAGTACAAAAAAAGTATATTTGTTTTACGAAGGGAGTATTCTTTATGAAAACGATCGAATTTGCTATAAAAATGGAGAACGATGCGGCAGAATATTATCGTGAGCAGGCAATAGCTTTTAAAGAATATCCAATTGCTCGCGCCTTTGAGATGCTCGTTAAAGCGGAGTTAAAACATCAAGAGTTATTACAAAATTATAAAAACAAGATCAATGAGGGATCTGAATTGACCAATTTGTCTGAAAAAGACAATATATTTAGCAGTCTAGCTGATTTTAAAAATGATATTGCTCAAATTCCAATACAACTCGACGTTTATCAGAAAGCACTTGATCTGGAGGAGCAAAGTATAAAGCTGTATTCAGATTTAATGGCTAAAATAGAAGAAGATTCTGAGAGAAAATTATTTCAATTTCTTATTAATGAAGAAAAGAGGCATTATGCCCTTTTTGAAGAATTGGTTAAATTAGTGAACAGACCGGTAGATTGGGTTGAAGATGCTGAATTTGGTAATAGAGAAGAATATTGAACATAAAACTTAAAAATCCTAGATAAAGCACCTTCTGAGAAAACATTTTATCAGGAGGTGTTTTTCAAGGGAGAAAAAAAGTTTTTTGAATAAGAAAATACTAATGAATATACCTTCAACTGTAGAAGAAACTGAACTATAAGTAATATAGGGGGAATATAATCATGATCATACTATGGACAATTATTGCAATTATCACAATTTTCATGATAATCGGGAGCATTTTACATGCAACGTATTTTAATAATAAATTGGATCAAATAAATCCTTATGGTCAACTTGTTAATGTAGAAGATGGCAAAATGCATGTTTATTCAATGGGTAATGGAGATAAAACCATTGTATTACTGCCTGGTATGGGAGTAGGTCTTCCATCGGCAGATTTTGCACCTCTAATGCGGAAACTTAGTGAAAAAAACAAAGTAGTTGTCGTTGAATATTTTGGGGTAGGATTTAGTAGTCAAACAGCAAGCCCTCGGACAAGTGAAAATTATGTTGAAGAGATAAGAACTGCACTAAAAGAAGCAGGATTTAAAGCACCTTATGTTTTGATGCCGCATTCAATATCAAGTATATTTAGCGAACATTATGCGGCAAAATATCCAGAAGAAATAGAAAAAATAATATGTCTTGATGGCACCTCTACAGCATTTTATGAAAAAATGCCAAGCTTTTTCAAAGTAATACTTCCGATTATAAAATTCCAGCAAGCTACAGGTTTTCTTTCCCTTATAGCTGTTTTAACTGCAAATAAAAAACGATTAATTTCTAAGGGATACACTGAAAAAGAAATTAAAGATATGATTGCTTTTGCAGGGTTTTCAATGACTGACACTGTTTTGGAACAAATGAAGAATTCATCAGAGTTTATCAAACAGACCATGGAATTTCCATTTCCTCAAACTGTGCCATATTTTAAAATTATTTCCCGACAAACATACGAAACTCCAAATAAACAGCTAAAAATGACTCCACAGGAATATCAGCATAAACATCTTGAACGAATAGGCAGCCACGCTGAATATGAAATATTAGAAGGCAATCACTTTATTTATGCTGATAATATTGATCGGATTGCAGAGATAGCTAATAATTAATTTAGAATAATCCTCAATAAAAAGCATTCACAGACAAGCGCTAAATCTCCTTGCCATAGTATTCTGAAATAAAGGAGGTGCCTAAAATGCACGCATGGGAACAAATTCAAAAAACCATAGAATTTATTGAGGAACACTTGAACGAGGAAATAAAAATTGAAAAATTGGCAAAAATAGCCGTACTATCACCTTTTTATTATCAACGTCTTTTTAGTCGTCTGGTAAAAAAACCGGTTGCAGAATATGTTAAGCTTCGTCGTATGGCAAAAGCTGCAGATTATTTAATGCAAAAAGATAAACGTATTTTAGATGTAGCACTTGAACTTGGTTTTTCCTCTCATGAGCACTTTACTCGTACTTTTAAGGATACTTTTGGTATGACGCCAGAGGAACATCGCAAAAATCCAAAAACCATGAACCGTATGACAAAACCTGAACTTTTATTAAATTATATTTTGATAGACGAAGGTGTTCCATTGATTACAGACGGTATTGTCATCGAAATAAACAGGCAGGTGTTAATAAAGCCTATTAATTTCATCGGATTTGATAGAAAAATGCCTGTAAATCTGTTAGCTGGACTTGGAATTGAGTCAGGCGTAGATCCGCTTGATGCTTTATGGAGAACCTTCCATAATGAAAAAGAAAACATATCAGAAGTTTTCACTGATAACAAAAAGATTGGAGTATCTTATCCTTGCGAAGAAGAAGGAAAATTTTATTATTTTGCAGGTGCAGCGGTACAAGAACAAACGGTTTTGGAGGAGTTTACTAATTGGGAATTGCCGTCCGGAGATTATATTGTCTGTTCTTTTGAAGCAGAGAACTTTGAAGCTCTTGTAATGGATGCACTTTATAAGGCACAGCAGTATCTTTACGGTATATGGATACCAAAACATCAGCTTGAGGTAGAACCATTTTGTGCTGAACTCTATAAAAACCATTTGCCGGAAACTACTAATATGGAGATTTGGCTCAAAGTAGTAGAGTAATTTCTAATATTTAGATATATTCTAATAAGATAAAATTTTTACATTTGATTTTCATGCCATACAGGAATAACTATTTCAAATGTAGTTTTGTCATTATTGCTTGTGACTGATATATGACCATCATGCAGTTCAATAATCCTTTTGGCAAGGGTGAGCCCTATGCCGTTTCCTTTTGATGTGTGGGAGGTATCTCCCTGATAAAATTTATCAAAAATATGTGCAATAGTTTCAGCACTCATTTCTATGCCCCGATCGGTTATTGTTATTGCAATATCGGTCGGGGTTTGAATAATATCAATGTCTATGGAAGACTTTTCATAAGAAAATTTAATAGCATTATCAAGCATATTAGTCCATACCTGATTTAGAAGTTCCTTATTTCCATAAAAGTTGATTTCATCACAGTCAAAGTTGATTTCAAGTTGCTTTTCTGTCCATTTTTTTTGCAAAAGCACAATGACCCGTCGGATTTGTTCACTGCCGTTATATAGTGTTTTGTCAGTAGCGATTGTCTGATTTTCAATTTTTGATAAATTTAATACATTAGTAGCTAGGTCGGCAAGTCTTTCGGATTCATTGATAATTATATCCAGATATTCATTTCTTTCTTTCAAGGTTAGGTCACTGTATTTAAGAATTTTGGCAAATCCTCTCATAGATACTATGGGTGTTTTAAACTCATGAGAAAAATTATTTACGAAGTCTGCCCGCAAAATTTCAAGACTACCAAGTTCTTCTGCCATATGA
Organism: Ercella succinigenes; assembly: GCF_900002895.1. Classification (NCBI taxonomy): domain Bacteria; kingdom Bacillati; phylum Bacillota; class Clostridia; order Eubacteriales; family Oscillospiraceae; genus Ercella; species Ercella succinigenes. The sequence continues at coordinate 42,814 of NZ_CDHP01000048.1, forward strand.
TTGAAACTGGCATTTAATTTTTGTATTTCATCTGGCCCTTGCAAATTAATTCTGACACTGAAATCCCCTCTGGCTAATTTATCTATTGCTGCCATAATTTTACGAAGTGGAGCAAGGGGAAAACGACTAAAAAAAACAGACAGGATTGTGCCAACAATCAAGCTTGCTATAGCAAACATAAAAAGTGGCATTTTGCCTCTAAATTCAGGAATTTCAACACCAAAGTGGCTCAGTAAAATTAATACAAGAAACAACATAAATATTGTTATAAGCATAATAATAAAGTTAAGAAAAGCGAATCTCAGAGCCATATGAAGTTTGCGGAATCTTTTAGGCCGTTTAATCACTTTTTTTCACCGCCTTATAACCAATGCCTCGAACCGCAACAATTTCAAATTCGGGATACAATTCAAACCGCTTGCGCAAGCGGTTAATATGAACATTAACAGTTGTATCTACTGTTTCAGATTCCATTCCCCATATTTCGTCCATAAGTTGAATTCGGGTAAATATCTGATCAGGATAAGATAAAAGTTTGTAGAGGAGGTAAAACTCTTTTTGTGGCAAGGTCTGGCTGTTGCCCTCACGAGTAACAGTAAGAGAATTATAATCAAGAGTGACTTGTCCGATCTGTAATTTGTGTTCACTTGCAATTTTGGCCCGGCGCAATAGTGCTTTAATGCGTAATAACATCTCTTCTTCATTAACTGGTTTTGTCATGTAATCATCAGTGCCTAAAATAAATCCTTTGCATTTGTCCTCTGGCAGCTGCTTTGCCGTAACCATAAGTATCGGTGTATTGTCTTTGCCGCTGCGGAGTAGTTCGGTAAACTCATACCCATCCATTTCTGGCATCATAATATCAAGAACAATCAGATCAACATGCTGAGTATCCATAAGATTTAATGCCTCCATTCCGTTTGTGGCATAGAAAACCTCATATCCTGCATGTTTCAATACTGCCTGCATAAGCTTAGATGTATTTTTGTCATCTTCTACCAATAATATTTGGAACATTAGGCATCGACCTCCCTACATATACTTATATTATTATGCCACGAAATTAACTCAAAATAAACTTTATTAGACTGTTCAGTTTATTTTCAGTTTTTGATTTGAGAGTAAACTCAGCTTCGTTGAAAGAGTCTTATATAAATTATTTTGCAAAAGGAGAAATCATAAATGCTTCAAATTAAAAAAATATCTAAGAAATACGTTACCGGGTCACTGGTACAGGAGGCACTTGATAATGTCAGTTTTAACCTGCGTGACAGCGAATTTGTAGCTGTTTTAGGTCAAAGTGGTTCTGGTAAAACTACGCTCATGAATATTATTGGTGGTCTTGACCACTATGATTCGGGTGATATTATCATAAACAATATTTCAACAAAGAAATATACCGATAGGGATTGGGATTCTTATCGTAATCATACTATTGGTTTTGTGTTTCAGAGTTATAATTTAATTCCTCACCAGTCAATACTGACAAATGTAGAACTGGCACTTACAATTTCAGGCGTTTCTAATAGTGAAAGGAAAAAACGTGCAAAAAAAGTTCTGGAGGATGTAGGACTTGGTGATCAGCTCCATAAAAAACCAAATCAGATGTCTGGTGGGCAAATGCAACGTGTTGCCATTGCCAGAGCCCTTGTAAATGATCCGGATATTTTGCTTGCTGATGAGCCTACCGGCGCACTTGATTCTGAAACCAGTGTGCAGGTAATGAATCTTTTACAAGAAGTTGCTAAAGACAGACTTGTTGTAATGGTAACGCATAATTCAGAACTAGCGGATCAATATGCTAATCGTATTATAAAATTGCATGATGGCAGGATCATTGATGATTCAAATCCGTATAAAGTCGATGACTCAAAAATGAAAGAAATTAAGCATAAAAATATGGGTAAAGCTTCTATGTCTTTTAGAACTGCTCTTTCATTAAGCTTTAACAATCTTCGTACCAAGAAAGGGCGTACAATTTTAACTTCATTTGCTGGTTCAATTGGCATTATAGGGATTGCACTGATTTTAGCGCTTTCTAACGGTGTTAATATTTATATCGAAAGCATACAGAGAGATACAATGACTTCATACCCTATAAGTATAGAAGCGCAATCACTTGATCTAAATAGTATGCTCGCTGCGGGACGACAGACATCAAATTCTGAAGTCAGTCATGAACTTGACGCAATATACTCAAATTCCTCAGATTTAGAACTGGCACAGAGTGCAGCTGCCAGCATAAAAGAGAATAACCTTACTGACTTTAAGAAATATCTGGATAATCCAGATAATGAAATCCACCAGTATGTTGGGGAAAATGGAATTATATACTCATATGATGTGAAATTCAATGCCTATGCCTATGATCCGGAGGGACAAATAATAAATACTGACGGTAGTGATTTTACAGGCAATAACAGTGCTTCTTCTGTAACTGAAACACAGATGTCAGCAAATGGTGGTAATCCCTTAAATAATTCAGCATCCAATGGTGGGATGATGGGCAATATGGATATGAGCGGTTCTGACTCATCAAACTTGTCAGAGATTCTTCCCGGTTCTGACGGGGATTTGATCAGCGGTGCTGTAACCGATAATTATGATATTATACATGGTGACTGGCCGCAAGCCTATGATGAAGTAATTCTGGTACTTGATCATAATAATGAAATTTCCACTTCTGCTCTTTATGAGCTTGGTTTTTTACCTTCCAGTGAATACAAGGAAATTTTAGAAAAGATAGAAAATGGAGAAGAAATAGAATACGTATCTCATCAATGGAATTATGAAGATATTTTAGAACAAAGCTATTATATGTTGTCTGTTTCTGACTTATATAAAGAAAACAGCAGTGGAGTATATGAGTATGTTGGTGATGACAATTTAGAAGTAGAAGAATTATTAGAAAACAGTGTGAAGTTAAAAGTGGTTGGTGTTGCTCGTTTGGCCGATGATGATTCATATGCTTCTATTTCTGGGAATATTGGATATACAAGAGCACTGACGGATTATCTTATTGAGCAAACAAACAGCAGTGCTGTAGTTAAAGCCCAGGAGGAAATGTCAGATATTAATGTTCTTAGCGGAACTGCTTTTGACTCTGAAAACGGCGATTCATACGATGACAACATGAGCAGTTTTGGCGTTGTTGCTCTGGACTCTCCTAATGCTATAAGTATTTATGCCGATAGCTTTGAGGATAAAGATGCAATTTCCGCCAGTATTGAGGATTACAATAGTACTGTCGGTGCAGAAAATCAAATTAGTTATACAGATCTTGTCGGCTTGCTTATATCTTCCATAACAACAATAATCAACGTTATTACGTATATACTGGTAGCTTTTGTAGCTATATCTTTAATAGTTTCATCTATAATGATAGGAATTATTACCTTTGTTTCAGTAATTGAAAGGACAAAAGAAATTGGTATACTCCGTGCCATTGGTGCTTCAAAAAGAAATATATCACAGATTTTTAATGCGGAAACTCTCATTATAGGTTTAATATCTGGGTTGTTGGGAATAGGTATAACCTTGCTGCTCCTTGTTCCGGTAAATGCGATTATTCATGTTGTTCTGGGTACTGCGGCTGTAAATGCAGCACTGCCTTTTGCCAGCGCAATAGTATTAATCTTGCTGAGTGTGATATTAAGTATAGTTGCAGGTTTGATTCCTTCTGGAAAAGCTGCCAAAAAAGATCCTGTTATTGCACTGCGCAGTGAATGAGATTTCAGATATATGGTTAAATAGTATGAGAAAATTTATTGGAAAGGTAATATATGATGCATGTTTAAAATACTTAAGCAATTAAAGCGAAGCGAGTGGATCCAGGTTATTGCTTGCTTGGGACTTATAATAATTCAAGTCTGGCTTGACCTTAAATTGCCAGATTATATGGCAGAGATCACCAGACTGGTACAGACTGAAGGCAGCACGATATCAGATATATTGACTGTTGGTGGATATATGCTGATTTGTGCCTTCGGTAGCCTGGCAACAGCTTTTATTGTAGGATTTCTGGCTGCAAGACTAGCAGCAGTGTTATCCTGCAGACTTAGAGAAAGGGTTTATGACAAAGTAGAAGCGTTTTCGATGGAAGAAATTGGGCATTTTTCAACTTCCAGTCTGATCACACGTTCTACGAATGATATAACACAGGTACAGATGATTGTTGCTATGGGACTTCAGGTTATGTTAAAAGCTCCTATTCTGGCAACATGGGCCGTTATTAAAATAGCAGGCAAAAACTGGCAATGGTCTGCTGCTACAGGCAGTGCACTCTTTTTGCTGATTATTATGGTAGTGGTGATGATAGTTTTTGCTCTGCCCAAATTTAGAATTGTACAAAAACAGACCGATAATCTAAACAGGGTGACGCGAGAAAACATTACCGGAGTTCGTGTGGTGCGTGCCTATAATGCGGAAGATTATCAGGAAAAAAAGTTTGAACAGGCAAATACTGAGCTAACGAATACCAATCTTTTTACCAATCGTATCATGGCAATCATGATGCCAGGCATGTCATTTATTATGAGCGGCTTATCACTTGCCATATACTGGATAGGAGCCTATCTGATAAATGGTGCGGGTATGATGTCAAGGCTAAATTTGTTTTCGGATATGGTAGTTTATTCATCTTATGCGATGCAGATTGTTATGGCATTTATGATGCTGGTAATGATTTTTATAATGCTGCCTCGTGCTTCCGTTTCAGCTAAACGTATTAATGAGGTGCTTGATACAAAGCCGCAAATTACAGATGGTTTGCTGAACACTAAAACATGGTCGATGGGTGAAGTAGAGTTCAAAAATGTCAGCTTCAAGTATCCGGGAGCTGCCGAGCATGTATTAAATGATATTTCATTTAAAGCTAATTCCGGAGAAACTGTTGCATTTATCGGTTCTACAGGTAGCGGGAAAAGTACCCTGATCAATTTGATTCCACGATTTTACGATGTGTCGGATGGGCAGATTTTAATTAACGGCATTGATATTCGTGATTATAAGCAAAAAGATTTGCATAATAAAATAGGCTATGTACCACAGCGTGCTGTTATTTTTTCGGGAGATGTGAATTCTAATGTAGCTTTCGGTGAAAATGGAAAACAAAAACCAGTTCAGGAAGATATAATGACTGCGGTCGAAATTGCACAGGCAAAAGATTTCATTGAAGAACTGCCTGATAAATATGGCTCCTCTGTTTCACAAGGAGGAACAAATCTTTCTGGTGGGCAGAAGCAGCGCATAGCTATCGCCAGAGCAATTTGCAGAAAGCCGGAGATATTTATATTTGACGATTCTTTTTCTGCTCTTGACTATAAAACAGACAATCAGCTGAGACAGCAATTAACAGAGCAAACATCTGGCGCGACAACATTTATTGTTGCACAGCGTATCGGTACAATTAGAAATGCTGATCAGATTGTTGTGCTGGACGAGGGTAAAGTTGCTGGCATAGGTAAGCATAACGACTTACTTAAATCCTGTAATGTTTATCGCGAAATTGCTTATTCACAGTTATCTAAGGAGGAGTTGAAAGATGAGTAGAGGACCTGGTTTTGGAAGACCGTCAATGGAATCTTTTGCCGCCATCAATGAGAAAAATGAAAATCACAATTTTTCTGCTACCTGGGGAAAACTGATTAAATATTGTCAATCTTATTTTGCCGCCATTATAATCGCACTTGCATTTGCAATAGGCGGAACAGTCTTTACAATTCTTGGCCCTGATAAGCTTGGAGAAATGACTGACTTAATTTCTGCAGGGTTAATGGGCAATATAGATTTGGTAAAAATAGGAAGTATAGGACTTGTTCTGGTTTGTTTTTATTTATTTAGTATTGCGCTTTCCTATGCACAGGGATTTATAATGGCAACAGTTACGCAAAGAGTGTCAAAACGTATGCGAGCTGATATTTCAAAAAAAATCAATCTTTTACCATTGAAATATTTTGATAAAACAAGTTATGGAGATATTTTATCCCGTGTTACCAATGATGTAGATATGATTGGACAGACATTAAATCAAAGTATCGGTAGTCTTGTATCGGCTATAGCTTTGATAACAGGCTCAATTGTGATGATGTTCATTACTAATTGGATTATGGCACTTTCCGCAATATTTGCTTCGGTTATCGGCTTTGCTTTTATGATGCTAATTATTTCGCGTTCTCAAAAGTACTTTGTTGAACAGCAAAAATTCCTTGGCGAAATAAATGGACATGTAGAGGAAGTATATGCAGGGCATAATGTGGTAAAAGCCTATAATGCTGAGAAAGAATTAAATAACAAATTTTCAGCAATAAACCAGAAATTATATTCATGCACCTGGAAATCACAGTTTATGTCAGGGCTTATGATGCCGCTGATGAGTTTTATTGGAAATCTTGGTTATGTTGTTGTTTGTGCAGTAGGCGCTATGCTTGTAATTAACGGGAATATTACTTTTGGCGTGATTGTTGCATTTATGGTTTATATTCGCCTGTTTACTCAACCTCTTACTCAAATTGCCCAGTCTGCCACAAGTCTGCAATCAACTGGTGCAGCAAGCTTTCGCGTATTTGAATTTTTAGAAGAAGAAGAGCAGGAAAACGAAAACTACAAGCAAGATATCATGGAAACAGCACTCGGCAATATCGAGTTTAAGAATGTCAGATTTGGTTACGAAGAAAATCGTACAATTATTAATGATTTTTCACTAGAGATCAAAGCAGGGCAAAAGATAGCTATTGTTGGTTCCACTGGAGCCGGTAAAACAACTATGGTTAATCTTCTTATGCGCTTTTATGAAACAGATAGCGGTGAAATCAGGATTGATGGCAAACCTATTAAATCTTTGACCCGCGAAAATGTACATAATCTTTTCTGTATGGTTCTACAAGATACCTGGCTTTTTGAAGGGACCATTCGTGAGAACATAGTTTACAATAAAAAGAATGTAACGGATGAAGAAGTTGTGGCAGCTTGTAAAGCTGCTGGGATACACCATTTTGTCAAAACTTTGCCCGATGGATACGATACCATCTTAAATGAAGAAGCAGGAATATCAGCAGGACAGAGACAACTTATAACTATTGCCCGAGCCATGATAGACAATGCACCCATGCTTATTCTAGATGAGGCAACCAGCTCAGTTGACACTCGGACCGAAGTTTTGATTCAGCAAGCGATGGATAAGCTGATGGCGGGTCGCACATCTATTGTTATTGCACATAGACTGTCGACTATAAAAAATGCAGATTTAATCCTTGTCATGCAAGATGGCGATATAATTGAAAAAGGAAACCATGAACAACTTATCACTGCTAATGGTACCTATGCAGAACTTTATAATAGTCAGTTTGAGAAAGTTTCTTGAGATTTTTTTCATAAAATGATATTATTATTTAAGCTCTAAAAGGGAGTAGCTATGGGGAACCAAGATAAGATCAACATGCTGGAGTAATCCTGGTCTTATCTCTTTAGTAGACGTTAAAGAAGCGAGACTTTTAGATTGTCAGGCGAACTGTCTGACAATCTAAAGGTCTTTTTTGTATCTGGGAGGGTAATATGATAGACATGCTTCAGGAAATACCAAAAGCGTTTTTTTTGATTTTTATAGCCGAAATGGGTGACAAAACGCAGATTTTGGCTATGGCTTTTGCAACTCGTTTTCCTATTAGGAAAGTTTTGCTGGGTATAGGCATAGGGTCATTTTTAAACCACGGTTTGGCAGTGCTTTTAGGAACTTATCTCTCAAAAATGATTCCAATTAATATTATTCAGATGTGTGCGGGAGCTGCTTTTGTAGGCTTTGCTCTTTGGACTCTAAAGTCTGATGATGAAGAAGAAACAGAGACAAAAAATCAATTTGGCCCTGTAGCAACTGTTGCTTTAGCATTCTTTTTGGGAGAGCTTGGTGACAAAACTCAGCTGACAGCAATTACCTTAGCCGCAGATGCTACATATCCACTTATGATATTGACAGGTACAGTTTTAGGTATGATTGCTACGGGAGCATTAGGTATTATTGTAGGTAAAAAACTAGGTGACAAAATTCCTGAATTAGGCATTAAACTGCTTGCCGCTTCAATTTTCATGCTTTTTGGTCTGCAAAAACTTTGGCAAACCGTGCCTGAGCAATATGTAAACTCTTATATAATTGTACCTTTCATTGGTTTGTTAGCATTTGTCGTATTTCTAATGGTTAGAAACCTTTTTGTAAAAAGGCGTATGGGTATACAGTCAGAATTTATGGCAAAATCAAAAATGCTTCATGACTATTATCAACATATACAAGACGATCTTGATAATATATGTATGGGTTCAGAATACTGCAATGCCTGTCAGGGTCATAAATGTGCTATCGGTCATGCAAAGAAAGTTATTGAAAAGTCTTTGGAAGAGCCAGAGTGGCAGGGAAAAACGACTAATTTAGAATTTTCTTATAAAGGGAAACCATATTTTTACGAAGATATACTTGATAGTCTGGTTGATACTATTTGGTTGATTGATAATATTAAAGATGAAGAAAAATTAAACAATGCTCATATAATTAGAAATCAATTGGAAACTATTCTTCTTAACAAAACAATATCAAATGTTGATAATGTTATTTCATACATAGATGAAATAACAAAAGAAGATTATGAGCTAGGAAAAAAGATTGAAAATATGTATAAGATGAGAAAGCCTGTTGAAGATCGAATCATTAACATAGGTAACAAGGTCAGTAATATTTATTTAATAGCAGTACAAGATGGATATCTTCTGATAGACACAGGCTATAAAGAACAATACAAGCACTTTGAAAAAGAATTGATAAAAAACCAGATTTCTTTTGATGATATTGCCTATATCCTTATTACACATGCGCATGATGATCATGTAGGATTTCTCAATCAGTTGTTAGATAAAACGAAAGCAAAAGTTATACTTCATCCTGAAGCTGTTGAACGCTTGAAATATGGACAAAACGACTTTAATGGTGGTTGCAGTGGTTTAATGGCATGGAGTTTTTGCCAATTTATGAAATTGTTCGGTAAAGGAGAACATCGTTTTGATCCTGTTGATTCTCCAGAACGCTATATAATTGTAAATCAGGAGAATAAATCGGAGATAGAGCGGATGCTTTCAGGTAAAATTATCGAGTTGCCAGGGCATACACATGATTCTATAGGTTTATTGTTTGAACACAAAATTTTGTTTTGTGGTGATGCGGCTGCGAACGGCATACCAAACATAAAACATGTCATTATCTGGATAGAAAATATGGACGATTATAAAACATCATGGGAAACAATGATAAATCTTGATTTTGAAATGGTATATCCATCACATGGCAACCCTTTTGCAAAAGAAAAATTAAGTAAATATCAGCGAAAACTTTCGAAAATAAAACTTTACCCACTTGGCTAGTTAAAATTAGTTTAAATATATTGCTTATTTAAAATGAAAAAATTATAATACAGATAATAACGATACTCTTTTTGCGGGTAGCGTGTGGTTTTGATCAGCGACACTATCCTAATGCAGAGAGGATCGTTTTTTTGTGCTAAAAATATTTTTCAAGCTTTATTTTTGTTTTGGAAAATATTATTTAAGTATAGATTTATGAAGTGAGAGGAAATACTATGAAAACGAAATTATGTCTTAAATTATTTGCCTTTGTTTTAAGTTTAGCAGTTATTTTTGGAATGACCTCATCTATCAGCAAGTCAATTGAAGTATATGCAGATAATGATCAAAGTTTACCAATTGTAAAAGACATAAATTTAGGCATAAACGGTATCCAAACCCCCAAAATCCCTGAAAGTCTTTTATCTTTTTGGGAAGGCAGTTATTTATATTTTGGCCAATATGAGCAAGATGATGATACTAATAACGGTAAAGAACCAATTTTGTGGAATATATTATCAAATAGCAATGATAGTAACGAAGATGGTCAGTCAGACAGTTTGCTGCTTTTGTCAAATAAGGTATTGGATCGTGTTTTATTTAATGAAAGCACTACCGATGGAAATCTATGGCATGACAGTAATATACGTAAATGGCTAAATTCTGCTCCCTACAGTCAAAATGCTTATAGCTATACTGCAGGAGGTTTTTATGATAATGCATTTTTATCTTTGGAGCAGGCAGCAATTAATAGTACCTCGAAAACAGAACACCTGGTAAATGATGGATTAGGCTGGTTAGGGGGCAGTAGTCTGACTGGTGATAAAATATTCTTGTTAAGTGCAAAAGAAGCTATAACCCCTGGATATGGTTTTTATCAGGTGAATAATACTTTAACTAATAATAATACAGTAAAGCCATCAGCAGCTACGCTATATGCCAGCAATAAAGGCGTGTACGTAGGAAATGAACCCTCTACAGTTTTTTGGTGGCTGCGTTCGCCAGATAGAGATTCAGATCATCTTATAGGTAATGTAAATGGAGATGGCAGGATCACATATCAGTTTGTGAATACTCAACCCATTGGTGTGCGCCCTGCTTTGAATTTAAATAGCTCTTCTATATTATTTACATCTGCTGTTGCTAGTGAGAAAGCTTCTTTTGAGCTGATTAGCGATGATAATGTGGCTGCTAATACCTGGAAATTAACAATAAAGGGAACAGACAATACTCTTTTAGCGGAAAAAACAGCAGGGAATACTAATCTTGCTATTGGCTATCAGTCTGAAACATTAACTGTTAGTCATGATCCCGCAACAATATTAACAAATGCTGATCAAGTATCCGCAATGATTACAGATAACGAGGGTACAGTTTTATATTATGGCGGTATAAATACTGATACTTCAGCGACATCTTCTCAGATTGTAATTCCCGCTGGTCTTGCCGAAGGAGCATATAATTTATATGTATTTGCAGAAATTGTAAATGGCGGCAGCCTTACAGATTATGCCTCGGCATTGGGTGATCCTATTTCAATCACAGTAAAACAGCCATACTCTGTCACAATTACAAATCCCAGTGACAGCAATATGACAAGACTGGCAAACTCAGGTTCTGAGCATCAGGAAAACCTTATTGAGCCTATGGAAAATGTTATATATATTGCGGATGATGGTTATTATTTCCCGGAAAGTTATAGCGTTGATAGCAGTACTGGAATAAGCGTTACCAGAAATAGTGACAGTCAGATTACAGTGTCTGGAATGCCATCTGCAAACGCTAATATTGTTCTTATTGTTGCCAGCAAAAGGGTAGTACAACCAGATCCGGAGCCTAGTTATGAAATTATTTCTGGAGCTGGTTCGGTACACAAAGTAAACACTGACGGTGCAATTTCAATTAAAAGTTCTGGAAACTTGGCTGACTTAGTAGGAATATATGTAAATGGTGTTTTAGTAGATCCAGATAACTATACTTTGGAATCTGGCAGTGTAATAGTAACTTTGAAAGCAAGTTATCTGAATACATTGGGAAAAGGCATACATACCTTAAGATTCCTGTTTAATGATGGAATGTCAGAAACATTTTTTGAAATTGCAGGTGTGACTTCTGAGCCAACAGAACCAAATGATAGCGGTTCAACAGATAATGATAATTTAACAACAGAAGATAATAGCAGCTCATCTGGAAGTAATAATACATCAGCAGAAAGCTCGGCAGAATCAACAAGTGAGCAGAATGATATCCCCAAAACAGGTGAGAATAATAGTCTTTTACCACTAATTATAATGGCCTCATTAATCCTGACAGCGATAATTTTGAGAAATCTGGCTGCAAAGAAAAATTTTATCAGGTAAAGAAATAAAAACAGATTTAGATTATAATAACTTCTAACGTTAAAAGTCAGGCAGCACTTGTTCTGCCTGACTTGGTTAGAGGTGAATATGAAAACAGTTTTCGATTTAAGAGATAATCCAGAAAAAGAAATTTATGGTATGATTGAAACTTTCTATGCTGAAGATCTAAAGATTATCAGTCTGAAAGAGCAGTCTATAAATGCCTGTACAGGTTGCTGGAGTTGTTGGCTTAAAACCCCTGGCAACTGTGTAATCAAGGATTCTATGACAGATATTTATCCAGCATACGTAAACAGTGATACTGTAATTTTGATAATGGATACGGCTCAAGGCTTCATAAACCATAAAGCTAAAGCTTTTTTAGACAGAACTATTCCACATTATCATCCGTATATAGAATTAGTTGATGGAGAATGCCACCATGTTGCCAGATATGAAAAATATCCAGACATGGTTTTCTTTTACGATGCAATGGGATTAAGTGTTTCGGAAGAACAGGTTATTGAAGATTATCTGTATCGTACAGCTTATCACTTTAAGTCAAAAGCTTATCGTATCACAAAAGAAAAAAACAATAATATTCAGTTAAAGCTATTGGAATCAAGAAAACCTAAGAATAAAAGTATACCTTTTGGCAAAACTGAATCAATGGATAAATTAGTTATTTATAATGGATCTCCACGCAAAAGTGGCAGCAACTCGACAATTATTCTACTTAAGATTGCTGAAGCTCTTAGGGATAAGGTTGAAATTCGTGATTTGAAAGAAAAAAGCAAATGGCAAGAGTGGTCTGGAAGTTTTGAAAAAGAAAAAAATATTATGCTTTTTATGCCTTTGTACGTTCATGCGATGCCTTCCCATGTTATGGAATTTATTGAAACCCTTAATGTGTCTGATGGAAGTATAAGCTTTTTTGTACAATCAGGGTTTCCTGAAAGCAGCCAATCTTATTATCTTGAAGCATATTTTGAACAATTGGCTCTACGATTGGGAAGAACTTATCTTGGAACAGTTATTAATGGTGGTTTGGAAAGCTTACATGACAGACCTTTACAAGCTCAGGGAAAAATGATTGCCCCAATGACAAAAACCATGACTAATCTCGTAGTAAACGGTGAATTTAATTCTGCAGATATTGAGCAATTAGCAAGACCGGTTCGATTTGGAAAAATTATAGAAGTTCTATTTAAACTATTAGGGAAAAAACTGATAAATTCCTTTTGGGATCAAAAACTTAAATCGAACGGTGCATATGAGAATCGTTTTGCTCGACCATATTAAAGGAGTCAGACATGAAAAAGTGGCCGGTGGCAGTACTAATTATAATAGGAATTATATTTGCGCAATTTCCTGTTTTGGCAGCAGAAAGACAAACCCCATCTGGTGTTCCTTTTGATCAGTTAGGATCATTTGTCGACGATTATGTATCGGAGTATATTGGTAAAACTTCTCCTGGTCTGACGGTTGTTGTGGTCAAGGATGGACATATTTTGTTTTCAAAAGGATATGGTTTTGCTGATATTGATAATAAAATTGCAGTTGATCCCGCAAAGACTATTTTTGAATATGGGTCGGTCAGCAAGCTGTTCGTATACACTTCTATTATGCAGTTAGTAGAAGATGGTAAGCTTAGTCTTGAAGAAGATATCCGATCTTATCTTCCAGAAGGTTTTTTAAGAAAAATTCGCTATGATGATCCTATAACCTTGCTGCATGTAATGAGTCATACAACGGGATTTGAGGATTATTTGTTTGATGTGGTCGTTACATCAGGTATTCACAAGAGTTTTGAAGAGATATTGCGTACCGGTCAGCCTGAACAAGTATATAAACCAGGCTCTGTAAGTGCTTACTCGAATTATGCCGTAGCTTTGGCGGCTTATATTGTTGAGAATATGGTCGGACAGGATTTCTATACATATGTCACAGACAATATCTTTTTACCTTCGAGTATGACAAGTACATCGATGCATCCTGAGCTGGAAGATAAACCATGGCTTTGGCAAAATAAAGCAAAAGGTTATTATCTATCTAATAGTGATGATTTCTTAGAAGGAGACTGGAGTTATATACCGTTATATCCTATAGGTGCTGCTAATGGTACTGCTGAGGATCTGGCACGTTTTGCTATAGCTTTAATGCCTGAACAAAACCAAGCAGGTCTTTTGCTGGATAAGCGCGAAACTTTGGATAAAATGCTTTCGCAAAGTCATGCTATGGGGCCTGGACTTACAGGATTTGCTCATGGATTTATTGAATTTGATGGGCGATATACAGGATATGGTCATGGTGGTAATACAGCCTTCTTTACAGCACAGATGAATATTGTTCCAGAGGAAAACTTAGGTGTCATAGTTTTGTCTAATGTCGCTAATGAAATGAATCTTACTCAAGGCCTTACTCAGGCTTTACTGGGGAAAAATCAGTTATATTATCCAGATTACGAAAATTTGCCAGAAGTATATGATGTAGAAGGAACTTATACTTCGGCACGCAGACCACATAATGGTTTTCTAAAACTGTATGGCTTTCTTTCTTTTCTGGAGGTTAATGCAGTTGCAACAGATGTTATTGAGCTGAGTCTTGCCGGACAAAAGGCTACATATCAGCAAATAGAACCATATGTATATCAGCAAAAGCAAGCAGAAGGAGCTATTTTCGAATATAATTTTAATAAGATATATTTTGAGATGGAAGATGGCAAAGTGCAAAGGATGTCAGGAGACTTCTTACCTCTGCCTGCTGGACATACAAAACCATGGCTCATTGCTGACGCTGCGGTGACAATAATTTCTGCTGTGTTTTTTATGACTGCATCTATTGTAATACTGCTTTGCTTTTTATATAGGAAAAGAAAAAAAATAGAAATATCTGTTATGGAGAAACGTTCAAGGAAGTTTTATAATCTGTTTATTTTGTCTGGAACGTCACTTCTGATCAATAATGGAGTGTTGGTAATAAGAATGCTGGCAAATAACTACAGGTCATTTGGTGAAGTTAGACCTCAGATAATACTAAATATTCTACTTGTGTTTTCTGGGATTTTGATGGGAATTATGGCAACTGTTTTTGGGAAAAACAAAGTATCAGCCAAAAAGAAGATATTTTTTATTCTTTCAGCAATTATTTATATTGTTTTTGTTGCTGTTTTACTAAAATGGCAATTTTTTGACATTATGATTTAATAATTTGAGGCGATAAGATATGAATAAAACATATAAAACATCTGAAATCGCAAAATTAATAGGAATACATCCTAATACTGTACGTCTTTATGAAAAAATCGAATTTATATCTAAGCCTGTACGAAAAGAAAATGGTTATCGTATTTTTTCCGATCTTCATTTGGAGCAGATAAGACTTGTAAGGATCGCATTAAAGGTAGAAATTGTGCAAAATGGTTTAAGGAAAAAAGCTGTTGATATCATTAAAACTTCTGCTAAAGGTGATTTTAATAAAGCTATTTATTTAGCTAATCAATATTTACAACAATTAAGAAAAGAACAAAAAAATGCTGAAGAGGCTATTAAAATTTCAGAACAACTACTATCAGGAGAAGAGCCAGAAAACAACAACAATTTTCTGACCAGAAAACAAGTATCTGATTATTTGCAAATCTCAATGGATACTTTAAGAAACTGGGAAATGAATGGATTATTAACTGTAAAAAGAAAACAAAACGGCTACCGTGTATATACAGATGAAGACATAAGGCGCCTGAAAATAATTCGTTCTCTGAGATGCGCAAATTACTCTCTTACAGCGATTTTGCGTATGCTTTCTATTTTGTCCAGGAATCCCCAAGCAAATATACGTGAAATAATAGATACTCCTTCCAGCAATGAAGACATTATTTCTGTATGTGACAAATTACTTTCATCGTTAAAATTTGCCGAGGTAAATGCAAATATAATAATTAATCAGCTTGAAAAAATGAAGCATGATTTTAATTAAACCCTCCACTTTGACACCAGACTTTGCTCTGATGTTATTCTAAGCCTGAAAAATAAATCAGGAGGTTTTTTTACGTGGAAATTGTAATCAAAGCAGATTCTTTAAGCAAGTCCTATGCAACAGTCAAAGCAGTAGACAATTTAAATATTTCTATTTGCCGTGGTGAAGTGTTTGGCCTGCTAGGTGCAAACGGTGCTGGTAAAAGTACTACCATCGAATGTATGTTGGGTACAAAAAAACAAGATAGTGGAACCGTATCTATTTTAGGCTTGAATCCTAATGCCGATCGGAAAAAGTTATTTGAAAAAATAGGCGTGCAATTTCAAGAAGCAAATTATCAGGAAAAAATTACTGTTTCAGAATTATGTGAAGTAACACAGTCTTTTTATAAAAAATCGTTAGATTACTTTGAGTTATTAAAAAAATTTGGCCTTTCAGACAAACTTAAAAGTTTTGTAAGCGAACTTTCTGGAGGGCAAAAACAAAGATTATTTATTGTTCTTGCTTTGATTCCAGATCCGGAAATTGTCTTTTTAGACGAACTTACAACCGGTCTTGATGCGAGAGCAAGAAGAGATGTCTGGAAGTACATTTCCGAATTAAAGGTAAACGGATTAACTATTTTTTTAACATCTCATTTTATGGATGAAGTGGAGATATTGTGCGATAAAATTATGATTCTCAAAAAGGGTGAGAATATATTTTATGGAACTGTAGAAGAAGCCATTGCGTCCAGTCCTTATGAAAAATTTGAAGATGCATATCTTTGGTATACAGATGATGAGGAGGTAAAAGGATGAGAGCATTTGGCACAATGTTTAAAACAGAATTAAAATTATCCTTACGTGGCATGGATATGTTTATTTTTGCAATTTGCATGCCCATAGTAGTTATTGTTATTCTTGGCATTATTTATGGTAATAAAGCAGCTTTTGAAAATGCTGAATATACATTTTTAGAACAGTCTTTTGCTGCTGTTGGAGCTATTGCTATTTGTGCAGGCGGTGTAATGGGTCTGCCGCTACTTATATCTGATTATAGAAATAAAAAAATTCTAAAGCGATTCAAGGTAACCCCGATAAGTCCGGCTCTTATTTTGGCAGTTCAAGTTGCAATATATGCTCTTTATGCGATTGTATCTCTTATTCTTGTTTATGCAGTAGCGGCAATTTTCTTTAATTACCAATTTAACGGCTCCATAATTGCCTTTTTTGGTTCATATTTTTTGGTGATGATATCTATGTTTAGTATTGGTTTAATGGTTGGGGGGATCGCACCTAATAATAAAATCGCCAGTGTTCTAGCTAGTATATTGTATTTCCCAATGCTTGTTTTTTCCGGTGCAACTTTACCCTATGAAATTATGCCTTCTGCACTCCAAAAATTTGCTGACATTTTACCCCTGACTCAGGGAATAAAATTATTAAAGGCTACCTCGCTCGGTTTGCCGGCTGATAGTGTCCTGCTGTCTATTATTATGATGATAGGGCTTGCAATAGTATGTATAGGCATCGCACTAAAATTTTTCAAATGGGAATAATTATATTTAATGGTTAACTGCAGAGAACACTTATGTTAGCAGAGGATTAACAAAAAATATTTATTGACATTTAACCGTGATTAAACTATGATTTAATCACGGTTAAATTATGTTCAGTTATATAAAAAAATAGAAATCTTGCGATTTGAGTCGTGAGATGTTTATGAAATTTGAGGTGTATTATATTGGGTGCAAATGCTAGAGATAAAATTTTGGAAACAGTTATAGCTTTATTGGTAAAAAAAACAGATATGAATACTGTTACAAACCGTCAGATTGCTGCTTTAGCAGGTGTAAACAGTGCTTTGATCAACTACTATTTCAATTCAAAAGAAAATCTTCTTAATATGGCTGTTGGTATATGCATGGGTAATATTTTTGAAGAAATTGTAGAATCATCTGCGGGTGATTTGCCTCCTATCGATAGGTTAAAGAATATGGTAAAGGCTATAGCTGAGGTTGCTTTTGCCAATTATAATCTGGCAGAAATTGCTTTTGCTCATGATATGAAAAAGGGCAGCTTGAATACTACCCAAATGATTTTGCCACTATTAAAAGAAGTTTATAGTAATAGTAAAACTGAAACTGAGTTGAAACTTCTTGGTCTTCAGATAGTAGTTCCTTTGCAGTTGCTATTTCTGAATGTAAATGATTATAAAAATTATTTGCTTTGTGACCTATATGATTCAATGACTCGAAACGAGTTGATTGAAAAAATGGTAGATAATATTTTTCTGACGGAGGTTACAAAATGAATACCTCAGTTATCGAAATTAAAAATTTGAATAAATATTATAATCATAGCTTAGTCCTAAATGATGTTTGTGTAAATATTAAACGTGGTGGAATCTATGGCTTTATAGGGCAGAATGGGGCTGGCAAAACCACCTTATTGCGCATTATCACGGGGCTGGCTTTTCCGTCTGGAGGAGAGGTAGAGCTTTTTGGCAAAACTGAGGCAAATGGACTTGAGGAATCACGCAAGCGTATAGGGTGCATGATTGAACATTCTGGCTTGTTCCCAAATTTGACAGCAAAAGAAAATTTGGAAATCCAGAAAGCTCTAAGAGGTATAGCTGATGATAAAGCTATAGAAAGAGTATTAAAAGCAGTAGGTATGGCAGATACCGGCAAAAAGAAATTCAAAAATTTTTCGATGGGGATGAAACAACGATTGGGGATTGCTGTAGCACTGCTTAGTAATCCTGAACTACTTATTCTGGATGAACCTCTAAATGGCCTTGATCCTGTGGGAATTGTGGAAATAAGAGAATTACTCATTAAGTTGAATAAAGAACGCCATTTGACAATCCTTATATCAAGTCATATTCTTGGCGAATTATTCATGCTGGCAACAGATTATATAATTATTCATAAAGGAATAATTGTTGATCGTTTAAATCAGGCACAATTAACAGAAAAATGCAAAAAGCATATCATTATTGAAACAGAAGATGTTGAACTGGCAAAAAATGTGCTCAAAAACAAACTTAAAACCGAAAATTTTATTGTAATGCCGGATTTTAAAATTAAAATCTTTGATTTTTTTAGCACAAGAAAAACAGTTGCACAGGCTTTTTACGATGAAAATGTTTTACTTACAGAGCTATCCTATATTGAGGAAACCCTTGAAAGTTATTTTATTCATGCAATTGGAGGAAATAGTATTGTATAAATTGTTAAAGGGAGAGTTTCTAAAACTAAAATACTCTCGAGGATTCAGAATTTTATTTGTTTTGTCGGTAATATTTGGGTTGGCATCTCCATTGCTTTCTTCCTCCATAGAGCAGGAGCAAAGTATCTCTGGATATGAAATCTTTTTTTCTCAATTCATTGACTTAAGAACATTAATTTTTGTTTTTGCAGGAATTTTTTCCGGGTTTTTTATAGGCGAAGATTTTTCCAGCAGAGCAATACAGTCGGAAATTACATCAGGATACAGTCGCTTTGCGATTCTATTTAGTAAAACATTGGTTTACATGTTTGGTATTTGTGTACTTATAAAAACTCAGGTTTTAATTGTTACGCTTATAACAACGCTAATCAATGGTTTTGGTATAGCAATTACAGTTAATGTGCTTGTAAATATGTTTAGAGCATTATTTATGTTTATGTTTCTTATTTGCTCAAGCTCGATGCTTTATGTGTTGACATCGTTTTGGCTGAAAAGTGTAGGTTCAACATTAGCAGTGAATATGCTGCTATTGGTAATTATTGACGGTATATTTCAAATAGGAGCAATGCTAAAAGATGTTGGGATAAAACTATATGAAACAACGACACTTTTACAGGTGATACTTGCATCTGCAGAACAGGTACCATCTGGTGGACTTGCTAAAGCAGTTGTAATAGGAATTGTAACTTCATTGCTACTTTTCATATTAACTTATTTTAATTTCAAGAAAGCCGAGTTAAAGTGAAAAAATGATATTTTAAGAATAAGAGTAAATTGATGTTAATCCTCAGTGATTATTTATGCATTAGGAGAATATAGTATTTATGAAAAATAAAATCAGGGGTTATATTGAATTAGTGCGTCCGGAATTACCTTTTGCGGCGGGCATTTGTGTAGTAATAGGAGAAATAACCGCTTTAGGACAATTTCCTTCTATCTCTAAATTTATTTTGGGATTTTTATGGGGGTTTTTCTTATCCAGTCCCGCAATGATCCTAAATGATTATTTTGATATTGAGGTTGATAAAATAAACGCACCTGAAAGACCTTTGCCTTCTGGCTTAATCTCGCCTGCTGCAGGTGTTTATTTAGCAATAGCTACTACCTTGATTGGATTAATAGTTTCATATTTTATCAGCTCATCAGCTATTATTATATATATCGTATTCTGGCTTTTAGGCTTTTTATATAATTGGAAATTAAAGACAATGGGGCTGATAGGGAATTTGCTGGTTAGCTCCTCTGTTGGTGTAACTATAGTGTTTGGCGGCCTTGTAGCAGGAGATCCCTGGAATAAAGTTGTATGGATTATTAGTGCGATGGCTTTTCTATTTAATTTGGGGGAAGAAATAGCATCAGACGCCATGGATATAGAAGGAGACAGAAAAAGAAATGTAAAATCAATTGCAATACTTATCGGCAAACAAAATGCCCTTCGTGTTTCAACGATATTATTTATGCTTATGATTATTGTTAGTTTAATGCCATATTTTTTAGATCTGCTTGGTATAAACTATTTGATCATTATTTCTGCCATGGATATACTAATACTTTTTTTCACAGTTAAATTGTTAAAAAGTAAAACGGTTTCTGAGGGCAAATCTTATATTCGCAAATTATACAGGACAGCAATAATAGCTATACTCGCTTTGCTCTTATCCGTGCACGGCAACCTTATTTCTGCCATTTTCTTTTGCCGTATATAGGGCATTATCTGCATTCCTGTACAAATCGTCCAGCGTTTCTCCTTCTTTATGTTCTGCGACACCAATGCTGATAGTTATTTTTATATTATGTGAAAATATGGTTTCCTCTACCTTTGCTCGAATTTTCTCTGCAGTAACAGCAGCATTTTCCATATTTGTTTCAGGCAGCAACACGATGAATTCCTCTCCACCAAATCTTGCTAAAATATCTGTTTTTCTCAAGACAGAAGATGTAACATCAGAAACAGTTATCAGAATTTCATCTCCAATCATATGTCCATAGTTGTCATTTACCCTTTTGAAAAAATCAAGGTCTATCATAAGCAAGGATAACGGATGATGGTAGCGCTCTTTTGTCTGTATCATTTCCTTGGCTCTTTGATCAAAAAAAGATCGGTTATACTTGTTTGTCAAATAATCGTGTGTACTTATCCTTAATATTTCGGCTTCTCTTTTTTCCCTTTCGTCAATATTTCTGCTCACACCGACAACTTCCACTTCATTATTTTCATTGAATACATATCTTGTTGCTACTTCAACCCAGATTAGATCACCATTTTTTAAGGGTTGCTGAATTTCAGTGAAAGACAATTGACTTTGATCTTTTTCAGTTAAAAAATTTTCGATTGAGTTTTCTACTTTTTCCATTACTCTGGCAAAAGATTCTTTGGTCATAGAATCTTCGATTTTTTCTGCAAGTGCTTCTTCAACGGTAATTCCACGAAGTCTTGTTATAGAGGGACTAATATATCTGAATTTTTGCTGTTTAAGATTAAGTATCCAGATAACATCACTGATATTATCTGTTATAAGACGATATCTTTCTTCACTTTCTTCTAATTTTTGATTTGTAAATTTTAACTGCTGAACTTTGTTCTTCAACTCATTATTTTGATCGGCTATCTGCTTTTGAAACATTACTGTTTTTAATTGACTTTCAATCAGATCTCTTGATTTTTCCATCATAAGAATAAGATCATCGGAGAAATTATTTTCCTTTTTATCGAGCAAGCAAAGTGTACCAAAAACACTGCCGTCGGGATTGTGAATTGGAAATCCTAAATATGATAAAAGATTATATTTCAAATCTGGATTATGTGACCATTGCTTAGATTTAAGTGCATTAGGTATCAGTACTTTTTCTTTATTTTTTATAACCATTTCGCAATAAAGACCAGAACCATAAAGGCGCTCTCTCTCTCCAATTTTATATGGATTGTCTTTGGTCTTGCTTGTAACGAAAACTTCTATCTCATTGTTTGTAATGCGCATTATAAGACCCACATGAGCACCAGAAAACTTTGTGACCAGATCAACTATACTTTGCCAACCTGCCAAAAATTCAGAAAAAGCAGCTTCCTTATGTAAATCTACACCTGGATTGAGTATTCTATCCATTATAATACCTCCAAAGGCGCTTGAATCCTATCACTAGTTATCAGAATAATCCCATAACTATTTAACGACAACAGTCTTTGATAAATAAACACTCTAATAATTATTATTCGCATTATAACCTTAATTACAGAAACAGACTATAGAAAAATAAAACCAGTTATGGAAAAATATATACATAATAATTTTGAAAGGTACAAATTATAAGGTGATAATAATGGAAATAAAAAGAATAGCAGATGAAAATGAGCTGCAAAAAGCTCTTCAGATCAGAAAAGAAGTTTTTGTTAAAGAACAGAGGGTTCCAATTGAAAATGAAATTGATGAATTTGATAAGCTCGAATCTGATTGTGAACATGTTATTTTGTACTATAATGAACAACCTGCTGGTACAGGCAGAGTGAGAATTGTAGACGGTAAAGGGAAGATGGAAAGAATCTGTATATTAAAAGAATTTAGAAAATATGGTCTTGGCAAAATCATCACACTGGCTTTAGAAGATATCGCCAAAGAAAAAGGTGCAACTGAGGCTAAATTACATGGACAAACACAAGCTGAGGCTTTCTATAAAAAGCTTGGCTATAAAACAGCTTCAGAGGTCTTTTTAGAAGAGAACATACCACATGTTCTGATGATTAAAAAGCTGTAGATATACCTTGTGTTATTTATCGATTATGATAAAATCCCTGACTGCGAATAGCAGGCAGGGATTTTCCTTAAATTCAGCTCAGGAGCAAATCTATCAAGTTGTTTCTATGAATTTTTCTTGCTTTCATACGTCCTCTTTCTTATTTTTTTGTTTATTGACATATGCCCAAAACGGAGTATAATTAAAATCATAAATGACATATGTCAGAAATGATAGAAGGTGATTTTAATGCCTAGACCAATGAAGTGGAGAACTGTCTGCTGTTTACCTGATAATAATAAATTTGGTCCACTAGATGTGAATGCAGGGAAGCAGGAATTTGTAAAAATGACAGTTGATGAATATGAAACAATCAGACTCATAGATTTAGAAAATTTCACACAAGAGGAATGTGCCAGGCAAATGAATATTGCACGTACTACTGTTCAAGGTATTTATGAAGCTGCTAGAAGGAAACTGGCTGAATCTTTGGTAAATGGTAAAGTTTTATTAATTGAAGGAGGAGAATACCAGCTTTGCGAAGATCGAGGCAATGGTTGTGGCAGAGGTTGCAATAGGCGGCGCAGAGGCCGCTAATTCTATCTTCAAACTTTTAACAGATCAAGATATGTCTATTTAAAACAAAAAAGACTAGTAGGCTGGACTATCTTGAATAAAAAAATTGTTCGAAATACAAGCTAATATATATAAATGAATAATCATGAATGGAGATAAAAATGAAAATAATAATACCTGTAGATGAGAATAATATTGAGACAAATGTGTGTATATCCTTTGGGCGTACTCCGTATTTTCTTGTATTTGATACAGAAAATAAAGAAAGTATTTTTATAGAAAATACTGCCGCTGCAAGTACTGGTGGTGCAGGAATAAAAGCTGCACAAACTGTAGTTGATAATAAAGCTGATATATTACTGACCCCAAGATGCGGAGAGAATGCGGCTGTTGTTTTGAAAGCTGCTGATATAAAAATATTTAAGACAATCAAAGCTTCAGCCAAAGAGAATATTTCAGCATATGTTGATGATAAATTAGAACCTCTGATAGAAATTCATGCTGGGTTTCATGGTCATGGAGGCAGATAAGTGGATACGGATAATATGAATATAGCTGTGCTAAGTGGCAAAGGTGGCACAGGGAAGACTCTGGTGTCCGTGAATTTAGCTGCAGCAGCAAAAAGATCACACTATATTGACTGTGATGTTGAAGAACCGAATGGATATCTTTTCTTTAAGCCTGATAATTTCCAGACTGAGGAAATAAGTGTAAAAATACCTTTTGTTAATAATGATTTATGTAATGGTTGCGGTAAATGTGTTAATTTCTGCAAGTTCAATGCTTTGGCACATATACGCAAAAAACTGATTGTTTTTGAAGAGATATGCCATTCTTGCGGTGGTTGTATAATGATTTGCCCACAAGAAGCATTGGCGGAGAAAAATAAAACAATCGGAGTAATACAAAATGGTTTTTCTGATCAGGTAAAAGTCTCTAGCGGTATGCTTAACCTAGGTGAGTCTTCTGGTGTTCCAATCATAAAAAAACTTATTGCTGAAAATCAAAGATTCAATAACTTAATGGCATTTATAGATTGTCCGCCAGGTTCTGCCTGTATTGTAATGGAAAGTATAAAAGATGCAGATTTTTGTGTAATTGTTGCAGAACCTACTATATTTGGTGTACATAATCTTAATATGATATATGAGCTGGTAAAACTATTTGATAAACCTTTTGGTGTTGTTCTTAACAAATGCATAGATAGCGAAAATCCGTCAGAAAAGTTTTGCCATGATAATAATATTAAAATTTTGTCTAAAATTCCCTTTGATAGTGATCTAGGGAATATTAATTCAAATGCAAAAATTGCAGTCAGAGAGAAAGATAAATATAACAAAATGTTTGCCTCTTTACTAGAGAATATAAAAAAAGAAGTTAAGGAGGCATAGAAAAAATGAAAAAATTATTAGTTTTAAGCGGGAAAGGTGGTACTGGGAAAACAACAATCGCCAGTGCTTTTATAAAACTTTCAGCAGCCAGAGCATATGCAGATTGTGATGTTGATGCTCCTAACCTTCATCTCATAACAGATCAAAAATCAGAACCATTAACAAAAGATTTTTTTGGCATGCCAAAAGCGATTATAAATCAGAAGCTTTGCATTAAATGTGATAAGTGTAGACAAAGCTGCAGATTTGATGCTGTTAAGTTTGAAAATATATACGAAATTGATCCTTTTGCCTGTGAGGGGTGCGGAGTTTGTGAATTTGTTTGTCCAGTAAATGCGATATGCTTAAAGCCGGCTGCAGCAGGAAAATTAATGCTTTATAAAGATAATACCAGGACTTTTTCAACAGCTCAGCTTAATACAGGCAGTGGCAATTCTGGTTTGCTTGTAACTAAAGTTAAATCTCAAATTAATACTTCAGATACAAAAGCAGATTTGGCTGTTATAGATGGTTCTCCGGGACTTGGCTGTCCTGTTATAGCTTCACTTAACGGCATAGATGTAGTTTTAATTGTAGCAGAACCTTCTATATCAGGTATTAGCGATATGGAAAGAATCATAAAAACTGCATCTGGATTTGGCGTAAAAATAGCTGTCTGTATTAATAAATATGATACAAATTCTGCAAATACTGAAAAGATAGAACTTTTTTGTAAAAAACAAGGATTACCTTTTGTCGGCAGAATCCCTTTTGACAAAGATGCGGTAAAAGCGATCAATAATGGATATACAATAGTAGATATAGACTGTATATCAGGTATAGCAGTAAGAAAAGCTTTTGATCAGGTTATGTGTTTATTGCGAAACTGACCCCATAAATATTATCTAATCTGGCTAT
Organism: Ercella succinigenes; assembly: GCF_900002895.1. Classification (NCBI taxonomy): domain Bacteria; kingdom Bacillati; phylum Bacillota; class Clostridia; order Eubacteriales; family Oscillospiraceae; genus Ercella; species Ercella succinigenes. Next base: position 68,314 of record NZ_CDHP01000048.1, read on the forward strand.
TTTTTTAGGTGCAGTTTTCTTTTACAATTAGGCAACATAAAAGCAATATTGCAAATAAAAAATAGTCAGGGGATAAAAAATGGATAATAAACAATACGAATTAAATAAAAATCTTGCTCAGATGCTTAAAGGTGGCGTTATTATGGATGTCACAAATGCACAGGAAGCGATTATTGCTCAGGAGGCTGGCGCTGTTGCGGTTATGGCTCTTGAACGTGTACCATCGGATATTCGCAAACAAGGTGGTGTGGCACGTATGAGTGATCCTAAGATGATCAGAGAAATACAGAATTCAGTCACAATTCCTGTTATGGCAAAAGTTCGGATTGGTCACATTGTCGAAGCACAGATTTTAGAATCTCTGGAAATTGATTATATTGACGAGAGTGAAGTTTTAACTCCGGCTGATGATCTTTACCATATTAACAAATTTGATTTTAAAGTGCCTTTTGTATGTGGTGCCAGAAATCTGGGAGAAGCTTTACGAAGAATCGGTGAAGGGGCTTCAATGATTAGAACAAAGGGTGAGGCTGGTACCGGTAATGTTGTGGAAGCAGTTCGTCATATGCGTACAATTATGAGTGAAATAAGACGCATACAAAATATGCCAAAAGAGGAACTGATGACTTTTGCCAAAGAAAACGGCGCCCCTTATGAATTGGTAAAAGATATTGCCGAAAGTGGAAAGCTGCCTGTTGTTAACTTTGCCGCCGGAGGCATAGCTACACCAGCGGATGCTGCATTAATGATGCAACTTGGCAGCGAAGGCGTATTTGTTGGATCAGGTATATTTAAGTCTTCTGATCCTAAAAAAAGAGCAGCGGCAATTGTTAAAGCGGTAACCTATTATAATGATCCCCAAATATTAGCTGAAGTAAGTAAAGATATAGGCGAACCTATGGCTGGACTGGAGATTTCACAGATAGAACCGGATAAGCTTCTGGCAGCAAGAGGCTGGTAAATCAAAGAAATTAAGAAAAATATAATCTGAACAATTCACAAAAGACTTGTTCTTTGCCGAAAAGAGGCGGAAAATTTGAAAAAAATAGGCGTCCTTGCCTTGCAGGGTTCAGTTGTTGAGCATATAAATAAACTTCAGAAAATTAAAAATGTCAAACCGATAGAAGTAAGGTCAGAAAATGATCTTGCTTCTGTCGACGGTATCATTTTGCCAGGTGGTGAAAGCACTACGATAGGGAAGCTTCTCAAAGAATACAATTTGAATGAAGAGCTGAAATCAAGAATAAAAAGAGGTATGCCTGTCTGGGGAACCTGCGCCGGCATGATTTTACTGGCAAAAGAGATTGTAGATCAAGATCCTTATCTTGCTGTAATGGATATAAAGGTGAGACGCAATGCATATGGCAGACAAATTGACAGTTTTAATAAAAGTTTAATTATTCCTGAAATAAGTAAAAATGCTCTTGATTTGATCTTTATCAGAGCACCTTGGATAGAAGAAATAAAAGAAAATGTAAACTCACTTCTAAATTTGGATGATGCAATCGTTGCTGCCAGACAGGACAATATGCTGGTAACTTCATTTCATCCTGAATTGACAGATAATTTAGATGTGCATCAATATTTTGCAGATATGTGTTAATGGTGGCACTCCGACACATTATAGTATAATAAAAGAGAAATAATTTTTGGAAAGGTAAAAACTATGAACCCGATTTTTGCCAGAACAAGTATTAGAAAATATACTCAGAAAAAAGTTGAAAATGAGAAAATAGAAAGTCTGCTTAAAGCTGCAATGGCAGCTCCTTCGGCTAAAAATCAGCAACCTTGGGAATTTTTTGTTGTAACAGAGAAAGATGCCTTGGCTGCCCTTTCCCAAGTCAGCCCATATGCCGGCTGTGTAAAGGCGGCGCCTTTGGCGATTGTCAGTTGTTATAGAAAAAATTTACCGCTTATAGATTATGCTGAAATTGATATGAGTGCATGCACGCAAAACATTTTGCTTCAGGCTGAATATCTAGGACTAGGAGCGGTATGGCTAGGTGTTGCGCCCAATATTGACCGAATGGAAGCAGTTAGAAATGTTTTGACAATTCCTGATCATTTGAATGCTTTTGCAATTGTTTCCTGTGGATATCCCTTGCAAAAAGCACAACAACAAAATCGTTATGATGAGAAAAGAATTCATTATAGAAAGTGAATATGTATTCATATGCAGATTATTTTTTTGTTCGCTGGATTTGTAATGCTGATAGCTGGAGCAAACTGGTTTGTTGACGGCTCAGTCGCTTTTGCCCGCAAGTTAAAAATACCTAGTATGGTTATAGGTCTTACCTTAGTAGCTTTTGGCACGAGTGCTCCAGAGGCTGCGGTAAGTATAAGAGGTGCTATCAGCGGTAACAGTGGCATTTCATTTGGTAATGTAATTGGTTCTAATATTTTCAATATATTGCTTATTTTAGGTCTGACAGCTTTGATAAAACCAATTTCGATACATGTAACAAGCTTAAAAAAAGAACTGCCATTTATGATTTTTGTTACTGGAATTGTCCTCTTTCTGGCATATGAAGGCAATGGAACTTTTGGTTTTTCACGTTATGATGGCGCAATCCTACTGATTCTTTTTGGTATGTACCTTTATAGCATGCTGGAATTGATTCAACAGCAAAACGAACCATTAGATGTCGTTTATAAAGAAATGAAAACGTCAAAAGCTATTATTGTAACTATTGTTGGGATTGGCCTTATAGTTTTGGGAGCAGACTTAACTGTCAGAGGGGCTGTATACATAGCAAATATATTTAATATACCAGACAGTATAATAGGATTGACCATTGTTGCCGCCGGTACTTCTTTGCCTGAGCTTGTAACCAGTATAGTTGCCGCTAGAAAAGGTGAAAGTGATATCGCAATCGGTAATGTTGTTGGCTCTAATATATTCAATATTCTTTTCGTGCTTGGCGCAGCTTCCGGAATTAAATCTTTTACACTTGATCAAGCTGCTGTTAATGACATCATAATACTTCTAAGTATTACACTGGTTTCATTTGTCATAATGCGGACAGGTCGTGTGATAAGCAGGAAAGAAGGTGCTATTCTTGCTATTGCCTATATTGTCTATGTTGTAATTCGCCTTTAAAGTTGAAGCAAAAATTCTTCTCCAGGCTTTTTGTTTAGCTGATTACCTTAGTTGACATTAACTTTTGCACAAACTCATTTATTGTTAAAAGCTTCTACTATTTCTTTGATTCTCAAAGACGGGTTACTATCATAATCCGATTTGAGAATATTTTCAAGCCATATATAATGTGACTTCATTTCTTGTTTTTGATCAAGCTTAGCGTATGTTTTCATTAACCAGAAATTAGTGTTTTCATCATAAGGCAATAATTCTGTCAGTGTTTTTAGTGGAGCTATTGCTCTTTCATAATCATTTCTCTGACAATGAATCAGACTAATATCCTTTAAAACTGCAATCAAACTTTTTTTGAAAGCCTGATCTTTAGCTATACTCCAGTTATATCCGTTTTGAGAAAAAAGACCTGTACAATATAAATTACAATTTTCTTCGATGGGTGAAAAGGTGCTTAGCTTATTTCTGTTAAATCCGGTTATTGCTTTTTCTAATTTTAAATAATCACATTCAGCATGCTTAATGTCCAGACAATATTTGTTGTTTTGATAATCGATAGAGACATTTTCTTTTTGCGAAGAAAAGAGATTTCTTATTTTGCATATTGAAGTCTGTAAAATAGGAAGTGCTTTTGCATATTCATACTCAGGCCATAAATTTTCAATAATCATATCCTTGTGGACATAATGTCCTTTATTCACAATAAGATATGCAAACAGTTCTTCTGCTTTAAGTCTTTGCCAGCGTACAGGTTTATTATCAATAGAAACTTCCAGCTGGTTAAAACAATTTATACGCAAAATGTTGGAGCTTGTTTCTTGTTTCAGACCTATCTCTTTTTCTATTTTTTTTATCATTTTATTGAATCTGTCAATTTTAATCGGCTTCATTATATAATCAAAAGCATTTAGATCAAAAGCCTGAACTGCATACTGTCCCCAGGCAGTTATGAAGGCGATTTTTAAATCAGGTTGTTTTTCAATCAGTCTTTCTGCAAGAGAAATACCATCCATTTCCGGCATTTCAACATCGATAAAAGCTATTTGTGGAGAAATTTTTGTCAACTCACTCAAAGCTGTTAAAGGATTTTGATATTTCCCCTCAACCTTTATGAAGCCTGTTTTATTAACAAGATCTTCAATTTCCTCAAGATTATACCATTCATCATCAATAAGAATTGCTTTTATCAATTAACACACCTCGTCCATTAATTATATTATATATAATAGCCATTTTCAGACAGAACTGGCAAAAGGAATAAAAAAAGATATACAGGTTCCTTTGCCGGGAATACTGCTTATTTTTAAACCTTGACCATAATATTTTAATAATCTCTTATTTATATTTACCAAAGCAATACCAGAATTCTTTTCTTTTGCGATATTATTTTTGATCATATCTTCTGACATTCCTACACCATCATCTTCGACAAAAAACTGCAGATTATCTTCTTCACAAGAAATTATAAGTTTTACTTCTCCGCCATCTGCCTTCTTTAAAATACCATGCCTTATTGCATTTTCGACAAGTGGTTGAAGTATTAATCTGGGAATGAAAATAGAATCAATATACTCATGTATTTGGTCATCTAATATTAGATTATAATTTAGCCTTTTGCCAAATCTTGCTTTTTCAATTTCAACATATGTATCAACAGCTTCCAGTTCCTTTTCTAGTAAAATAGTATCTGAAGACTGGTCAAAATAGCAACAGTTGGCCAGATATTCCCCTAGATTTCCAATTAGCTCTTTAGCTTTAACCGGATCTCTTGAGATCATTGAAGCTATAGTGCTTAACGTATTATTGATAAAATGAGGCTTTATCTGAGCTTGTAAAAAAGATATTTCATTGTTTTCTGCCTTGTAGATTGCATTAGAGGCAATATTTTCTAATTTTTTTTGATATTCAATCATCAGACTGATATCACTAAGCGTTAGAATTTTTCCTACTTCGTAACCGTCATCAGTAATTATTTTATTAATACGAGCATTGAAATATTTCTCTTTTCCCTCTGATATAATCTTTATTTGCTGATCTGATTGATCAATCAGCAAACCTCTTAATTCTGGATGTTCATTGAAAAAAGATGAAAGAGTAAGTCGTTCCGAAGCCTGTGCTAGTTCCGGATATAAATTTATGATAGCTTCATTTGCTTCAATTATAAGATCTGTTGAGTCAACAAGCAAAGTACTTTCTTTGGAATATCTGAACACAGTATGTGTTGCCATAGGAATTGTATTAAACAGTTTATATTTAAATATGCCATATGCGTAAAAAAGACCAGAAACAACAGCTATAACAGGATAATAATCTATTCCCAGATAACTATTGCCGGTAGCAAGTAAGTAAACTGATACCCATGGGAATAAAGAAGCCGTTATCATAATTATATAACTATGACGATGAAGACGAGGAGCATGTAAATATCCCCAGACATAAGCTGCCATGCCAATTAATCCGATTAAGGAACCGGAAAGAACCATTAGCATATAAAGATAACCTTTTTCTGTAACGATTACAGGGAAATAACCATTGCTTTCAAAAAAGTAGGCTGATATATACAGCCCATGTAGTCTGTTGGTAAAAAAAACAAGATTATAAATTATTGGATGATAGAGCAGCACATATTTGAAAATTTTTATCTTTTTAGAAGGAATCATAGAAAATTCAAGACTCATTATTACCCAAAAGTAGTGTCCAAAAGGGATTGCAATATGCTGTAGATCAAACCAAAACAAGGCCGTTTTCAAGCTCTCAGAATTTATTTCTCCAAGATAGGCTGCACAATATATCATTGTGGAAAGAAGCATCATGATAAAACAATTTGCCCCTGGTTTAGCTTTTCTTTTGCTAGCATAATGAATCAAAAAAATAGCGCAAAAAACCGAGAGAAGAAGCAAGGTTGTATATATAAGACGAACAATACTCATAATGATTATGCTTTCATATAATTATTTTCTTTTTCACTTCGAATGATAACATTTTTCAAAAATGCAGACAATACAAAAAAATTATTAATCTGTTCTGATGCAAAACATACTCACAAATAACCATTTGCATAGTAAAAATCTGATTTTAGACAGTTTGTCAGAATCCTGTTAGAACTGTTTGCTAAATTTATTATGTACAGTCAGAACGCTATGCACAGGAGTTTAGAATATGCAAAAAAAATCAAAAGTTATAAGACTATTTTCAATATTAATGCTGATAATAATTATGATTTGCATACCTCGTATTTTTGTTTTGGCTGATACAGTTACAGATACCTACAAAACAGATGTTCCTATACCACTAATTATTGGCATAATTGTTTTGGTTTTTGTATCTGCAATAGCAATTAAGCTTTTAACCTGTAATCGGCAGGTAGCCGTCAAATAGGGCTCGGGTTAAGTGTTTCTCAGCCAAATCTGAGAAAAACCATTCGAGCGATGAACCTTGACAATTGAATAGTGGTGAAAACATTAATAGATCAGAAAAATGGCTGTTTCCTGGCTCCTGATGTTGAAAGAAAGGAATCAGAAACAAGCCGCAGTCGCGGTTGAGCAGTGCATTTCTAGTTAGGCGATATCATCAAACTGGAATCAAACTAAACTGTTGCAATCGGTCGATGACCGCACGGATCAACCATTCAATCTTCCAGTCCTTAGCATAACGAAGATGGCGATAGCGTCCATTCCCGCAGATGTTCGCAGCTAGATGATAGAACCTGCGGCGAACAGTCATGATCTCAAAACTACGCCAGCTATCTGGCAATATGGCTTGTTTGAACCAGTTATGCAGATTATAGGCCAGCATTTTGATCAGGAGAAACAGCTGATTGCATTTGAGATTGCGTTGGCTGTTCTGGTCAAAAGCAAAGCCTTCCTTGAGCTCATCAATCTTGTTTTCAACATCGCAACGCTGGTTGTAGTCATGAAAGATCTCAGCGGCTGTCATAGTCTCGATATTGGTCACGATAAGCTGGTAGCAATATTTCACAGCGTCAAGGTCCATCTGCTGTTGTTTTTTATCTTTGACCGGCGCAGGTTTGCGGATCAGGATGAATCGGTAGCATTTCTGCCATTTAGGCAGCCGGAAATGGCATTCGTTGACACTAAAGGTTTCGTCAACATCCGTCCAGGGATAGAGATGATCTTTATGATTGACACTGTCAATGAGCACCTGCAAACTCTTGTATTTTTTGCACTTGATCGTGAACTCCAGATCCTGCTCATCCAGATACGACAGGTTGTCGATGTCAAATCCGCCGCAGTCGATGCGCACGCGCTTTAGTATCCATGCGTCAGGCAAGAGGATGCGGCATTTGCGGATAAACGCTTCTAGCTCGTAATTGGTATGATGTCTGCCATTTTCTAGCGTCAAGTTAATCACTTCGTTCGTCAGGCCCAAAATCCCGACTTTTTCCTTGAACGAGGCACGCCCGTGTTTGGTGGGATTATAACCAACGCCGCTGCCTTCCTGGTCGCCGAAGACGGTACAGACCGTGTCGTCAATATTCAAAGCAACAGAGCGTGGTCCTTCGGATTTGGCTTTCTTCTCCAGCAACCGTTTGTTAATCAGCCGAATTTCTGAAGCGGTTGATTCAGGCAAATCCCGCAGCAAGTCACGACAAACCTTCTCACTGGGAGCACGGCCTTTGAGTTTGAGATAGGCATTGTCATGACGCAGATCTTCCATGTGATTAAAACGCGATAGTCCCAAGACCGCTGCATCAACCATGAAATCGATGATGTTGGCTGTGCCAAACCGGGCATTATGACGTTTGGAAAATGACAGCCCTGTTTCCAACAGCTGCTGGAAACCGATTTTCTGCTTGAATGCTTCAATGTATGCCAGTGAAGCGCGGTTTGTGACCGTAGCGTTGTCGAATTTAGCTGGAAGAATTGTTTCTGAACGGTTTATTGTGGGTCGATTTTGTGCTAGACTCATGGTAACAGGCGGCCTTTCTTTGGATTTTGTTTTCTTTGCAGTTACATTTTACCAAAGATGCAGCCTG
>NZ_CDHP01000049.1:0-1170 GCF_900002895.1 Ercella succinigenes
TGGTGTTAGTATATAAGTATGGACAGGTAAAGTCGAACAAGTTATATTAACAAAAAAGCAAGAAGGAGAAAGTTCGACATGGCCAAATCCCAGAAGAAATACCCCGCTGATTTCAAGCAGCAGCTGGTTGATTTGTACACCAGTGGTAATTATACGTATCCTCAGTTAGAACGTGAATATGGCGTAGCAAGATCCTCCATCTCGAATTGGGTGAAGAATGCCTCCCCAATTACAACAACAGAAGGTGAGACGGTTACCCTTAAGGATTATAAGTCTCTGCAAAAGAGCTATCAGAATCTAAAACTGGAGAATGAAATCCTAAAAAAAGCGACCGCCATATTCGCGAGAGAACAATAACGGAAAAGATAGGCTTTATCCAAAGCTTTCGAGGTGAATATCCCGTGAAAATGCTCTGTAAAGTGCTCCGGATCCCCAGAAGCACGTACTATGAGGCTGTGCTTCGTGCGCCCTCTAAGAAGGCCTTAGCCTTTGTTCGCTTCGGGGAACAGGTTGCCTCCGCTTATGCCGATTCCAAGGGTCGCTACGGGGCGCCAAAGATTCACCGGGTATTACGCAAGGCCGGGATAGCCTGCAGTGTCAAGCGAGTCCAGCGGCATATGCAGCGCCTGAAGCTGCGCTCTATCACCGTCAGGAAATACCGGCCGCAGAAGAACCCTGCGCCTGTGCCGGAAGGCAAGGTCAATTTGCTGGCCCAAGATTTCAAGGCAGATGCTCCCAACCAAAAATGGGTGACCGACATTACCTACATCCATACCGTGAAAGATGGCTGGACGTATCTGGCCAGTGTCCTGGATCTTTGCCTTCACAAGGTGGTTGGCTATACTTATGCTCGCCACATGACAGCCGAGATGGCTACACAGGCCTTGAAAAATGCCACACTGAATGTGAAGGACACAACCGGCATTGTTATTCACAGCGACTTAGGCAGCCAGTACACAAGCCAGATATTTGAAGACTATGTGACAGACAAAAAAATGCTGCATTCGTTTAGTCGAAAAGGAAACCCCTACGACAATGCTTGTATAGAATCCTTCCATGCAGTCTTAAAAAAGGAAGAAGTCTACGCCACCGTTTATGCCGATTTTGAAGAGGCACAAAAAGCTCTCTTTGAATATATTGAATCCTGGTATAACCGCAAAAGAATCCACG
>NZ_CDHP01000050.1:0-35210 GCF_900002895.1 Ercella succinigenes
TCCTACTCTAGTTGTCAGGGTACGCTCGCGATAGCCATTCCGATAGCTGACACGTCCATCACTTCGCTCATACGGCTCGGCATTCAATTGTTCGCTGGCCTGTCCTCGCAGCACCGCATCAAATACTTTTTCCAGTAATTTCGCCACCCCGTTCTCCCGATTTCCAAGCATAAGGTCTTTAAGAATTTCGTCTTCCAGTGTAAGATGTACTTGAGCCATGATCTCATTCCTTTCAGTTGTTAGTTTCGCAAAACCTATTATACCGAAAGCGAGCTCGTGGCTCTTTTTTATTTCTCAATTTACACCAAGTATACGGACTTTATCCTGTCTTTCTTCTAAAAACTGATACTCTAAACAAAGAATTAAGCTAGAGGGCGATTATACAAAAAGTAAGTAAAATATTCAATAATTTATTGCAAAGTTTTTGAGCCTGCATTATTCTTTCCTTTATACATTTTATCATTAAAATAAGATGATTATTTCGAAAGTGCTGCAAAATAATTATTTCGAACTTATTCTGCAAGCTCAGCTTGCATCAGCGTTATTCTTTGCATTATACCAGCAAGACTTTGCCTGGTGCCAATTAGCATATCCAAATCCAATTCGCCGCCTTTTTCTCCTTTATGAATCACAGCAGCAGCTTTAGCTATAATGCTCTCAAATTCGGATAAAACACTTCTGTACTGATCAATATTTTCATCATTATTGATAATAGTTTCATATAACTGTCTGGCAGCATTAAGAGCATTTCTTGTTGACATATATGCCTGCATTACTTCATGTTCTCTTTTTAGTTCAGCAATTAGATCTATACAGTTCCAAGTTTTATTATGCTCTGTAATAACTGCTTTCAGATCAATTTTAAACTCATTCGTTTTCTTCAAAGCATTTAGAAATTCTCTTATCCTGTCATCGTCCATATTATGCAAAATCGCAAAAGTACTATCTGGTTTTCTATAGTCAGAGCCAGCCGAACATAAATCACAGCCAGGAATTCCCGCAAGATAACCTATACTAAGACATAAATCTGCTTCTGAAAGCGGTTGTCCTTTTACTCTTAATGTCTCAAGTAGTGAATTCATTAACAGCTGTTGTTTTTCATTTAAACCATAGTAAAGAACTATCTCTTTTTTTTCATATTCATCAATCATTTTTCTTCCTCACTTATCATCTTCTCTACATCAAAAATAATTGCTTTTTGAAATATACTCATTTCATCTTATTTACGGCCATTCTAAGAATCTCCGCTGCCATAGGGGCAGCAGTTCCTCCGCCTGATACACCTTCTTCTACTACTATTGCCACTGCTAAAGGATATTCTTCATCATCAACATAACCTATAAACAAAGCATTGTTCTCCTGACCTGCTACCTGAACAGTTCCTGTTTTACCTGCAACTGTGACTCCCGATACGGCAGCAGAGCTGCCGCTGCCTCCTGCCACAACATCCAGCATAAAATCACCTAGTTTTGCCGCCATATCCTCACTCATTATTCTCTTTTCTATAGACGGATTAATTTTATTATATTCTCTTCCGGTAGGATCTGTAAATTTATTAATTATATGAGAGTTCATGATATTTCCTTTATTTGCTATAGCACCGGCAAGCCTTGCCATTTCTAAAGGAGACATACTTATTTCGCTGTTGCCGGTAGGTTGTCCAATAGCCAGCCAAGACAAAAGCAAATCATCCTGATCGCAATCAATTTTACCTGCAATCCCATTCAAAGCATCTACCATATATGGCTCGCCTATATTTAATCTCTTAGCTGCCTCTAGCAGCTCTTCTTGACCAAGAACAACTCCAAGCTCACCAAAAAAGACATTGCAGGATTGTGAAATAGCTTTTTGCAGATCTACTTCTCCATGACCATCTCCTGATTCATTTGCTGCATCTGGATGTATTGTTGAATGTCCGGTACATGTAACATGAAAATCAGGATCGTATTTTTCAGAACTTAACCAGGCCTCTGTAGTAACTAATTTGAAAATTGAACCTGGTGCATAAGCTCCCCTCAAAGCACGGTTAAATAAACCTGTTTCTGGTATTCCTTCATAATCAATTACAGATTGCGGACTAGTACCAGGTGAACTGGTAGAAACCAGCAAAGCTCCGGTTTTATAATTTATAACAACAATAGCACCATTACGGCCTGCCAGAAGTTCATATGATTTTGCACACAACTCACTGTCTATTGTAAGTGTTATATTATCTCCTGCTAATCCACTGCCCTGAATATCAAGCCATAGCTGATGAAAAGGATTTCTATCTATACCTAATAAAGTCGACTGATATCTGGTTTCAATAGTATTGTCAATTCTTTGTGTATAATCACCGACAGTATGTATCACAGATTTTGCAACCAATGAATTTTCGCTATACTGTCTTATACCGCCATCACTATACGCAAGAACAGAACCATTTATATCAGTAATCATTCCAGCTTGGGAATAACGCTGCCTTAACGAAGAGAGATTTTCTCCGGCAGCAACCGACAGCCTGGTTTTGCTTCTATACTGCTGCCATAAAAGTCCACCAGTCAAAGCAATACTTAAACTAAGAAAAACTATCAAAGTTATTTTCAGGTTTTGAATCAGCTTCTTCATGTTCTGATATTTTTATCCTTTCTAGATGATAGTCCAAATAAAATAGCCAAAAGAATTATTTTTGAAAGCATTGAACTGCCGCCTTCAGAAATAAAAGGCAAAGTTACTCCTGTAAGAGGAATAAGCCCGGTCACCCCTGCAATAACAACTGCGGCTTCCATAAAAAACATGGTTCCTATACCCAAGGCAAGACTTGATGTAAAGCCATCCTGAGCAATAACAGTAACTCTGGCTGATCTTAGCCAAAGAATAATAAAAACAGCCAGCAATGAGATACCGGTTATCATTCCAAGCTCTTCACAAACAATAGAATAGACCATATCTGAAGAGGCAAGAGGTATACCTCCCGGACTGCCGTTGCCAAGACCTCGCCCAAAGAGACCGCCTCTGGCAACAGCCTGAAGACCATAAACAATTTGTCTGTTACTATCATTAACTTCCTGCCATAAAGTTGTCCAACCAGCAAGCCTTCTTTGCACATGAGGAAAAACAGTATATGCAAAAACAGATACAGCAGATCCGGCAAACATTAATATGGCAGTTGATATATATTCAGAGGTCATTACTACATATACAAGTAAAGTTGTAGGTAATAAAATCATGACCATACCAAGGTCTGGCAATAGCATTATAAGAAGAAATATAGCAGCTGCCCAAACAGCAAAAAGTATTTGGATTTTCTTAGAAGGCCTGATTTTGAAAAAACCGGCAAGCACTATCAGATAGGTAATCTTAGCAAATTCTGTAAGCTGTATAGTCATTCCTCCGACTGCAATCCATAAAGTTGCTCCATGTTCATCACCACCATGACCCAAAATTAAAGTTGCAATAAGAAAAAGAGGCGTTAAAGCAGCACATAAAAAAGTCAGAGGTTCCAGAATTCTTGTTTTAGATACAATAATTGCAGCAAAAGGAAAAATTGCCAACCCTATCATGATAGACAAGCCCTGAGTTCGTAATCTATTCATTATTCTCTGAGAAAATTCCGCCAGATCAGCAGTTGCTTGAGCAACAGTTTGCTGATCTCCGCTTAACCAGGCATTAGAAGCATTTAGAACACCATTGCTCAAAATACCCGATAATCTAATCTGAAACATCATTCCTATAACTATCAGATGCAGCATAATCAGTATCATAAATTTATCACTGCCATTCATAATTAAAGGCAACAGAAAATAATATAAATTTATCAAAATGATGACAGAAAAAACAAATACCGGCATAAAGGAAGAAATTTCCGGCAGACCTTCCGGTATTAACCTTGTGATGAGAAAACCGCCTAGCAATGCATAAAGATTGATCATAACCCAGGAAGAAACACTTCCCTTTACAGATATGCTTTCTTCCCGATCATCATTATATTCTTCATACTGCAAGCTGCCAAAATCATTTTCATCCATAAATCGAAGACTAATCCCGCCTGCACTTATAATGTCCGAATTTTCAAGAGGGGTTGCCGGAACTATTCGAACACCATTTAGATATACCGGATTCCTTCTACTAACCGGTTTAACGAACCAGTCACCATCATATCTGTAAATCATCAAATGACGCTTTGCTATATCATTTCTATGAAATCTGATGTCACAGGCAGATGAGCGCCCTATACTGGTAGTATGATACAAAGGAAGACGCATAATTGTTGAATCGGTTTCCCTAAATCTAAAATCATTATTACCTGCAAAAGAAGCTGAATTTTCAAGATAATCAGTTAGAAAAAATCCTTTAACCGGCTTAACACGATATATCAGATCACTTCTTAATGATTTAAGTGCCATCCTTGTCATCAACCAAATTATTACTACAAATAAAATGGCGAAAATATACCTGAGCATATATGAAAAATTAAAAACATCCTCAATCATAGCGCTATTCTACCATAGTTTCACCAAAATGATGTTTTGTTTGCAACATGTTGACAATTTCCAAACCAGGCAATGGTCTGGAAAGCAAATATCCCTGCACCTGATCACATTCAGTATTTCTGAGTTTTGCCAGTTGATCTTTGGTTTCTATGCCCTCAGCCAGAACCTTCATTCCTAAACCATGTGACATAAGCATGATACTTTCAATAACATTTTTACCTTTCATATCAAGGAATCTGTCTATGAGAGATTTATCAAGCTTGATTTTACTTACAGGCATATATGCCAGATATTTTAAAGAAGAATACCCTGTCCCGAAATCATCAAGTGCCAGTTTTATCCCATGGGCAGTAAAACGGTTTAGATAGTCTATAGTATGTTCATTCTCGTGAAGTAATATGCCTTCTGTAATTTCAACTTCAAGCAAAGAGGTATCAAGGCCATGGTCAAACATTTTTTTATAAAGATAATCTGGGAAATCACAATCTTTAATCTGGCTGCTTGAAAAATTTATAGCTATCGGCAAAGCATCCAAACCTTTAGCTTTAATATCTGCTAAAAATTGTATTACAGTATCTGCCACATACCTTCCCAAAGGTACAATCAAACCTGAATCTTCGGCAACAGGAATAAAAAGATCCGGTGTCAGACCACTTTGAGGCATACGGAGTAATGCCTCAAAAGCATTGATCCTGCCGGTTTTCAAATCAACTTGCGGCTGATATACAACAGAAAATAATTTCTCGTCCAGATATTTTACTATTTTCTTTTCTATTTCAACACGGTCATTTACTTCAGCTAACATCGATTTGTCAAAGAAAACAAAGCTGTTTCTGCCACGATGCTTCACATAATACATCGCCGTATCTGCCTGCATTATAAGTTTGTTAATATCATTTCCGTTTTCAGGGAAAAGTGATATTCCCATACTAAAATTAATAATATTATTTTGTCCGTCGATATAGAAAGGTTCCTTAAACAGATTAGAGATATCATTGGCAAGTTTATCAATGAAATTATCATGCCCTTCTTCTATAGCCATGATCAAAAATTCATCACCGCCAAATCGGGAAACAATAACCAAAGGTGAAACAAGACTCATTAACCTTTCCGCAATTAATTTCAATATTCTGTCACCATAAATATGACCCATCGTGTCATTTATGCGTTTAAAATTATCAAGATCAAGCAGCATAATTGCGCCCTTGGTATATTTTTTCATCATTCTGGCCGCATGCGTGCTGAAATAGTGCCTGTTTGGCAAATCAGTAAGTGCATCATGGTCAGCCAGATATTTTATTTCTTCTTCTTGAGCCTGCATTTTTGTAACATCAAGGACAATCCCTGAAACAGAAGTTAAATTATCGTCACCATCACGAATACCCCTGCCTCTAATCATCAGCCAAATAATTGATCCTTTAGCATCATGAACAGGCAACCGCAGCTGCATTTCCTTCTCTTCATAACAATTATGAATTAATTCTATAAAGCGTTCTCTATCATGCGGCAATAAAAATTGATCAAGATACTCAATGATATTATTTAGAGGATCTATTTGGCGGTGAATTATCTTGTGAAAATTACCAGAAAAAACAATTTTATTTTCCCCTACATCATATTCCCAGACAGCACTATTAGTACCGTCAATAGCAATCTGAAGTTTTTGATTAAGCTGCTCTATATATGCTGCATGCTTTTGGATTGTTATAAATTGCTGTCTTAAAGTTTCTTCAGATTTTTCAAGAGTTTTATACATGATATTAAGTTCAGAGTTTGTATCTTTAAGCTGTTCTGACATTTTACGTCTGCGCCAGTTATCAAACATCGTGATTGTAGTCACACAAACAAGAAAGATAAAAATCATAGCAACAAACCAGAAAAGTTGTTTGTTTTCTTCATAGAGACTTATTTTTTGATTAACAAGAATAGC
Organism: Ercella succinigenes; assembly: GCF_900002895.1. NCBI lineage: Bacteria > Bacillati > Bacillota > Clostridia > Eubacteriales > Oscillospiraceae > Ercella > Ercella succinigenes. Next base: position 6,403 of record NZ_CDHP01000050.1, read on the forward strand.
ATCAGCAGGAATTAATGATTTATCTATCCCAAACGCATCTATCAAAGCAGCATCAAAATAATAGAAATTTGTACTTTCCTCAATCATCTCAATTTCATTGATTGCTTTTCCATCTATAATTTCAAGCGCCATTTGCGCAGCAATTCTGCCCTGCTCAACATAAGAAACCATCTGTCCGCCAAACAAGCCATCTCCTACACCGCCGATAGATGCTCTATAGACAGGAATATTTGTCCAGGTGCTTATAAATTCAACTGATTCAGGGATGGTGTACTGATTTCCGTCTATATCTTCAAACATTGAAAGATATAACATAATTGTCTCTTGTCCATAAGAAGAAAGTTTTTGCGCAAGCTCATTTAGATTCAAATCCGAAGAATTGACCATCTCATATTCGTAGTGTTCAAATGCCTCCATTGCAAGCTCAAACTGACGCTGGTCGCCCTGACCGGTCATAGTATTATCAACTATAGCAACAACTCTGTTAGCTTGGGGATTAATTTTAGCAGCTAGTTTTATATTTTCTGCCAAAGAAGTTTCCTCTACAACGCCTGTCATTTTGCCGGTTGCATAAGCTTTATTCGCTCTATCAAAATCATTTATACCAAGAAAAACTATAGGCATTTGAAAATACTCTGAATAATCCATTACATATTGCAGTGCATAATCATCGCCCACAATCAAAACATCATACTGCGGCAATCTATTAATTCTGTATGAGAGCCATTGATGAAACAATATAAGACTTTCTTCATCTGCAAATCTTTTTGCATCCATGTACTCCAGATCAAGATCTATCGAATCATTCTCAAAGCCTTTCCAAAGACCTTTTATCTGCTCAGGTATTGTAATAAAACTCTCTGTATATGAACTAATGAAAAGAACTCTGCCATTTCTGGTCTGTCTTACCAAATCTGTGCCTGAATTGATATCAGACGCAAAAAAAGAATCCGCTACTATGAAAGGACTCAGAAAAAAGATTAAAAGAATGATAGTGATACTCTTTAATAATCTATTCACAAAACCTCCTTGAAAAAAGAAGTTATTTGCCGCCCGGAGTTTGAATCAAAACGTTTCTTATATCTGTACTTAACAATATAGAAGAATGATAGCCATTACTACAAGTGTTTTGTCACTCTTATTACTAAGACTATGGCTTTGTCCACCTAAAGTAATTGCAGCATCGCCTGAATTAAGAATTTTATCCTCACCTTGATCACAAATCACTGCTTCACCTTCTATTACGTAAAAAATTTCTTCTTCACCCTGATGCTCATGAAAGCCTATCGAGCAATCTGGTTCCAGCTCAATTCTGGCAATAAGTCTGGCCTTGCCCTGAATTTCTTCTTTCTGAAAAAGATGTGTTATCTCAACCTTTCCTTTTCCGCCTCTCATTTGTTCTTTTATCTCTTTAATCATTTCATCTGCTCTTTTGATCATGCTTTATGCCTCCCAGGTAATTATTTATAGACTTATTCTATTTCTATTAACATTTTATTTTGAATCACTAATTTTTCTTAAAACTGATGGCTGCAAAAACCAGATAAGATTCACATTGAAATCACCTTCAGAAGTATTATCTAAACTAAACGCTGCAGCCGCTCCTTTTTTGAAAGGAAGCCGGCAATCGCAAAGCTGCTTGCTAAACTCACCAAGCCATGGTTCATGTCCTACAAGAATCAAAAAATCACTTTCCTTGCTATTTATAATGCCGGTTATTTCATCTGACTTGCCGTCTATGAGAGCATTGTCTATTATTATATCTTTTATTCCTAAAGATTTTTGAATTATCTCAGCTGTTTCAACTGCTCTAATTAAAGGACTGGACACAACAATTGTCTTTGCATTTTTGCTTTTAAATGTTTCAGAGATCATAAAATTAAGACCTAACGCGGCTTTGCTGAATTTTTGCCGGCCACTGTCTGTCAGCCGTCTATCATCATCATTTTCAATTGTACCTCTTTTTTGAGCAGGGCCATGTCTTACCAGCAGAATAATCATCAGAGTTACCTCCTGTTCATATTCATTAAACATTTCGTAACACCTTGTCATTGTTAAGTACAAATTATATGTGTAATAATAATATCATGATTGTCTTGTAAAAGAAAAAGTATTTAAGTTAAAAAAAGTTGTAAATCTAATATATTTCATAGGAGGAAATATCATGAGTGAATTTATAAACAACCGTGAGCACAGGCAAAAAGTACTGAAAGAGTTAATAAAGCAGCTGCATGAGGGAAAAACAGCAGATGATGTCAAGGCACAATTTCAGGAAACATTTGATGGTGTATCCGCCAGTGAAATATCAGAAGCAGAACAAGCCTTAATAAATGAGGGGATGCCGGTAGCAGAAATTCAAAAGCTTTGTGATGTTCATGCCTCGGTATTCAAAGGTTCAATTGAGGAAATCCACACCCCTGATCAAGAGGCAGAAGTATCAGGGCACCCTGTAAATACATTTATTGCTGAAAACAAAGCGATTAAAGATCTTATAAAAAATGAGATTGAAAAATCTCTTGCAACCTGGGTTGAATCGAATGATACAGCCAGTTTATGGAAATTAAAACAAGATATTTCTCTTCTTTCCGAAATCAATCTGCATTATCTGAAAAAAGAAAATATATTTTTCACTTTTATGGAAAAATATGGCATTACAGCTCCGCCTAAAGTAATGTGGGCAGTTGATGATGAAATCAGAGCTATGGTTAAAGAAAGCTTGTCGCTTCTGAACAGCAAGGATATTGATAGAAATAAAACTGTTGAAAAAATATCAGAAACAACTACCAAAATTGACGAAATGATTTTTAAAGAAGAAGAAATTATGATGCCTATGCTAAAAGAAAATTTAACACAGGCAGAATGGAAACAAGCAGCAGATGACTTTACAGAAATCGGATATTGTCTTATAGAAGACGTTCCCGTATGGACACCTGCTCATAAAGAGTCTGAGCAGCCTGAAACCACAAGTCAATCACTGGACGGGCAAATAGTTTTGCCTTCAGGCGTTTTCAGACTGGAAGAACTTACAAAAATGCTTGATACTTTACCCTTTGACATCACATTTGTAGATAAAGACGACAGGGTAAAATATTTTTCGCAAAGTGAGGAACGTATTTTCCCAAGATCAAAATCGATTATCGGCAGAGAAGTTGCTAATTGTCACCCACCCAAAAGTGTACATGTAGTCGAAAAAATTGTTGACGATTTTAAAAACGGCCGCAAAAACCATGAAGATTTCTGGATCAAGATGAATCAAAATTTTATTCTCATAAGATATTTTGCTGTAAGGAGTGACTCCGGAGAGTATTTAGGAACTGTTGAGGTCACTCAGAACATTGCGCCGATTCAGGAAATAAGCGGAGAAAAAAGATTAATGTCTGACTAGAAACAAAATTTTTCAGATAATTATATGACAGCATTTTGCAAATGCCAGACCATAGGAGGTACGACCAGATGAAAGAAATTGATGATCGCAACCAACTAAAAGAAAAGGCCTGGGAAACAATTGACAGCCAGGAAGCTCTAGAATTATTAAATTCAGAAAAACACGGCCTCACAGAAGATGAAGCAAAACAAAGGCTTGAGTACTGGGGAGAAAATAAGCTCCCTGAGCAAAAACATGACAGTGCATTAAAAAGATTTATTATGCAATTTCACAATGCACTGATCTATGTTCTTCTTGCAGCAACCATCCTAACTGCAGTAATGCAGCATTGGATAGATACTTTTGTAATTTTGGGTGTAGTTTTTATCAATGCATTGATTGGCTATATTCAAGAAGACAAAGCTCAGAAGGCACTCGAAGGTATAAAGCACCTTCTTTCGCCTAAAGCATCCGTAATACGAAACGGCAAGCGAAAAGAAATACCTGCTGAACAGCTTGTACCAGGTGATATTGTTATAATTAATGCAGGAGATAAATTACCGGCTGATCTGCGACTTATAAGCGCCACCAGACTGGAAATCGAGGAGGCGTCTTTAACAGGAGAATCTGATGCAGTTCACAAAGATATAAATCCTGTGGAAAAAGGCACAGTTCTCGGTGAGAGAAAATCTATGGCCTATACAGGTACAACGGTGCAGGCAGGCGAAGGAAAAGGCATAGTTATTGCAACAGCTTCGGACACTGAACTGGGCAAAATAAATACTATGCTCTCCGAAACAGAGGCAATAACCACCCCACTTATACGTAAAATTAATGACTTTGGGCATAAACTCAGCTTTTTTATCGTTGCTTTTGCCATTCTTGTAATGATATACGGCATTTTCATTATGAATACGCCATTTAATGAAGTTGTGCTTTCAGTAATAGGACTTGCTGTAGCAGCAATACCAGAAGGTCTGCCTGCTATTTTGACAATTACTCTGGCAATCGGAGTTCAGAAAATGGCCAGAAGAAATGCTATTATAAGAAGGCTTCCCTCTGTTGAAACGCTTGGATCTGTTACTGTTATTTGTTCTGACAAAACGGGTACACTTACTAAAAATGAAATGACAGCTACAGTTGTAGATACAGCTTCAGGATCATGGGCAGTTGAAGGAACCGGATATATTCCGGAAGGCAGACTTATAGATGAAAATGACAAAGCTAAATCTCAAGAAGAAATTTTGGAGAACACTGCTCTTTCCAGGTTGCTGCAAGCAGCAGGCTTATGCAATGATTCGGAAATAGTGGAAAATGATAAGGGGCACTGGGTTGTTCAGGGAGCGCCTACGGAAGGTGCACTAAAGACCTTAACCTTAAAGGCTGGTCTGGAAATTGAAAACGAACGGCTAGATAGTATTCCTTTTGATTCAAAGTATAAGTATAAAGCAACTCTCAATCAGATAGGCGATCAGCGAATAATGTTTATTAATGGCGCGCCCGAAAGGCTCATCTCAATGTGCAGCCAGCAAATAACAAATGATGGCAATGTGAAAATTGATAAAGAATACTGGGAAAAGAAAATTGAGAAACGTGCTGCTCAGGGTAAGAGAATGCTTGGTTGTGCTTTCCTGCCTGTTGCCTCAGATAAAGATGAAATAACACATGACGATATAAATCACGATCTTATTTTTATTGGTACGGTGGGCATGATTGATCCTCCAAGACCTGAAGCCATAAAAGCGATTGAAGCGTGTAAAAATGCCGGCATAACGGTAAAAATGATCACCGGAGATCACCTGCTAACAGCTCGTTCAATAGGTGAGCAAATGGGAATAGGTGATGGTAAAACTGTAATAAGCGGAGCAGATCTGGAAGATATGGACGATGAACAAATGCAAGAAGCAGTAAAAAATTGTGACATCTTCGCCAGAACAAGTCCAGAGCATAAGCTTAGACTCGTTACAGCTATACAGGCAAACGGTGACATTAGTGCCATGACAGGAGACGGTGTAAATGATGCTCCGGCATTAAAGAAAGCTGACATAGGCGTGGCAATGGGCATTAAAGGCACTGAAGTTACAAAAGATGCCGCAGCTATGGTTTTAGCAGATGATAATTTCTCTTCAATTGCCTCTGCTGTTGAAGAAGGTCGAACTATATATGACAATTTGAAAAAAACATTATTATTTATGCTACCGACAAACGGAGCCGAAGCACTGATTATTCTGGTTGCCATAATATTTGGTCTGGCAATGCCCATTACACCTGTACAGATACTTTGGGTAAATATGGTTACTGCTGTTACTTTAGGTCTTGCTCTTGCATTTGAACCAAGCGAAAGCAATGTTATGGCAAGGCCGCCCCAGAACCCTAAGGCACCAATGCTTAATAGATATTTCTTTTTCAGAATTGTATTTGTTTCTTTGCTGATAGGTGCTTTTACCTTGGCTGTATTTATGTCACTTAAAGGTCAGGGAGAAGTTTATGCCAGAACTATTGCCATCAATACACTGGTTTTTGGTGAACTGTTTTATCTATTTAATTGCCGAAAAGTTGATGAAAGCATTTTTGGCAAAGGTTTATTTTCAAACCATGTAGCTCTTGCAGTTAGTGGCATACTTCTTGCGATTCAGATAGCGTTTACATATTTGCCATTTATGAATACTCTGTTTGAAACACAACCGGTTGAACTAAAAGACTGGATCTACCCGCTGGTTTGTGGTATAGCAGTTCTACTTATAGTAGAATTGGAGAAAAAAATAACACGCAGCTTCAGGAATAAAAAACAAAGTATGCTTCAGGGCTGAACTTGTTTTAATTTTTCAGACATAGCTTATGGAGGATATTATGAAAATTACAGGAGCACAGGCAATAGTTGATATCTTACAAAAAAACGAGATTACAGCCGTGTTTGGTTATCCTGGGGCTGCTATTTGCCCTTTTTACGATGCTTTAACCGATTCAAATATACATCATGTTTTAGTTAGAAATGAACAAGGTGCAGCTCACGCTGCTAACGGATATGCCAGAGCAGGTAAAAAAACAGGAGTTTGTATTGCAACCTCCGGGCCGGGGGCAACCAATCTAATAACAGGAATTGCCACTGCTTATATGGACTCAATACCTCTTGTTATTATAACCGGCCAGGTATCGCGTGATCTTATAGGTAGTGACAGTTTTCAGGAAGTTGATATTACAGGAGCTACGTCACCTTTTACAAAGCACAATTATCTGGTAAGACAAGCGACTGAAATACCGGCAGTCATGGAGGAAGCGTTTTATCTGGCATCGAGCGGCAGACCAGGTCCTGTTTTGATCGACATTCCGGTTGATATTCAAACAGAGCAGATAGAATACGAATCGGATTTTTCTCCAAAACAAATAATTCTCCAAGGCTACAATCCTCCGCAAAATGCGGACAGCAACCTGATTGATCAAATGATAGCTATGATTAATGAAAGTGATTCGCCTATTGTTTGTGCCGGCGGCGGACTGATCGGCAGCGAAAGCTCTGAACTTTTTTGCCAACTGATGGAAAAATGGCAAATTCCGGTTGTAACCACTATGATGGGAATAGGTAATATTCCCGGCAATCATTACCTAAATTTAGGCACATTGGGTTCTCATGGTGTTTTTACTGCTAATTATGCTCTTCATCATGCCGATTTAGTCATTCTTATGGGAGCAAGAGTTGGCAATCGCGCTATGGGTTCAGCATCTGAAATAGCCAGGAAAGCCAAAATTATTCATATTGATATTGATCCTGCAGAAATAGGCAAAAATATCAAACCTCATCTGGCAATTCCTGCTGACATCAGATATGTGCTACAGGATTTAATGAATATACAAATCAAGAAAAGTTATAGTGACTGGCTTTCTAAAATAATAGAAATTAAAGCAAAGTACAACTTTATTAATTTCACTTATCAAAAATCTGATTTTATTAATCCGCCATCACTGCTCAAGGCATTAAGCGAAAAAGTATCACTTGATAAAACATTGATTACTACTGAAGTAGGACAAAACCAAATATGGTCAGCCAATCATTTCCCCATACAAAAAGCAGGAAGCTTTATAACATCAGGGGGAATGGGAACCATGGGTTTTGGTTTGCCGGCGGCTGTCGGAGCTCAGATGGCTTGTCCTGAAAAAACAGTAATAGCTATCAGTGGAGATGGCAGCATACAGATGTCGCTGCAGGAACTGGGAACGATTAAACAGGAAAAACTGCCAATAAAAATGGTTCTGCTAAATAATAGCAGATTGGGTATGGTACATGAAATACAAAGTCTTAAGTATTCTAAACGCTATTCACAGGTTTTCTTAGAAGAAAATCCTGATTTCCAAATATTAGCAGAAGCTTATGGATTTAAACATCTGTTAATAAGAAGCAATGATCAGATAGAAAAGGCAATAAGTTATATGCTGGAGGTTGATGAAGCTTTTTTACTAGAATGTATTGTCAATCCTCATGAACCGACTCTGTATCAATCTGGCAGGAGGTAAAACAGATGAATCAGCAGATTTTATCCGTTCTGGTAAATAATCATCCCGGGTTATTATCAAAAGTTTCCGGACTTTTCAGCCGTCGCGGCTTTAATATTGAAAGTCTCACCGTGGGTATATGTGAAATACCTGATTGCTCCAGAATGATCATTGTTGTTAATGGTGATGAAGGAACAGTAGATCAGGTTATGAAGCAGCTTAACAAACTAATAGATGTTATTTCTATAGAAAAACTTCCTCGTGACAACGATGTAGAAAGAGAGTTAATTCTGATAAAAATACAAAGTGATTCTCAAAACAGAGCAGAATTAATACAGATAGCAGAAATATTCCGTGCAAAGATAATTGATGTTTCTCCTACCGCTTTGACTTTTGAACTTACAGGTCAGCAAGATAAAATAAGGGCATTCGTAGAATTACTTGAGCCTTTTGGCATAAAACAAATTGTCAGAACAGGGCTGGTAGCATTAGAGCGAAGCTAATCACTCTTTTTTACCGCTGCTCCAATCTGTATGAAAAACACCTTCGATATCAATGCGCTGATAAGTATGTGCACCAAAATAGTCTCTTTGTGCCTGAATCAGATTAACTGGCAGAAAAGCTGTGCGATAACTGTCAAAGTATGCAAGAGAACTGCTGAATCCAGGAACGGAGATGCCGTTTTCTACTGCCAGCACGATAACTTTACGCCAATCAGACTGATATTGATTTATTGCCTGACAAAAATACTCATCTAGCATAAGATTTGCCAGATCAGAATTGTTTTCATAAGCATCCTTAATTCTGTTTAGAAATTGAGCTCTTATAATGCATCCACCTCTAAAAATCATTGCGATATTGCCAAGATTAAGCTTCCAGTCATATTCCTGGGCAGCCTTTTTCATCATATCAAATCCCTGAGCATAAGAACAAATTTTACTGGCATACAAGGCTCTTCTGACAGCTTCTATAAGATCTTTTTTGTCCTGTTCACTTAATTCAGTAGCTGCTTTTTCCGGACCGGTTAAAATTTCAGAAGCAGCAACACGTTCATTTTTCATTGCAGATAAATATCTTTCAAAAACAGCACTTGTTATTGTAGAAACAGGAACACCTATGTCCAAGGCAATCTGACTTGTCCACTTACCGGTTCCCTTCTGTCTTGCAACATCCATAATCATATCAACTAAGAAATTATCTGTTTTATCATCTTTCTGACTGAAAATATCTGCTGTTATTTCTATAAGATAACTATCTAATTCGCCGGCATTCCAGTTTTTAAAAACCTCTTCAATTTCCTGAGGATTCATACCAAGGTGATTTTTTAGGATTGCATAAGCTTCACTAATCAGCTGCATATCGGCATATTCTATTCCGTTATGAACCATTTTTACAAAATGTCCGGCGCCGTTTTCGCCTATATATGTGCAGCATGGATCTCCATCAACCTTGGCTGCTATTGACTCGAAAATATCCTTAACTAAAAAATATGCAGACTCGTCACCACCAGGCATTATAGCCGGTCCGAACCTGGCACCTTCTTCACCACCAGATATTCCTGTACCTAAATACATAAACCCCTGGCTTTGGAGTTCATTATTTCTGCGAACAGTATCTTTATAATACGAATTACCGCCATCTATAATCAAATCACCCTGATCGAGCAGCGGCTTAAGCAGTTCAATAGTCGAATCAACAGCAGCACCTGCTTTAACCATAAGAATTATTTTGCGAGGTTTTTCGATTGATAATATAAAATCTTCCAGACTATAACAATCAATAACAGGTAGACCGTCAGCTTGTTTAATTAATTCAGAAGTTTTTTCAGGAGACCTGTTATATACAGCAACAGTAAAACCATTATCTGCAATATTCAAAGCCAGATTTCTACCCATTACCGCCAGACCAATCACACCAATTACTGCTTGACCTGCAACTGAATTACTCATATCAAAACCTCCCTGTATTTAGAAATTTTATATTTTCAAAATAGCTCTTGCTATCATAAAAAAAGAAAAGAGAGCGCTGGCATCAACAATTGTAGTAATAACAGGGGAAGCCATTATTGCCGGATCCAATTTAAGTTTAGCAGCAAGCAATGGCAGTAAGCTGCCGACAAGCTTTGCTATTACTACAGTTATATAGAGACTGATACCTACTGTTACGGCTAAAGATAAGGAACCATTCATAATATATATTCTAATAATGTTGAAAACTGATAATACAGCTCCTACCAGTACGGCAACTCTTAATTCTTTCCATAAAACACGCGCAACATCAGATATTCTAACTTGATTAAGAGCAAGACCACGAATTATCAGAGTTGCAGCCTGAGAGCCACAGTTACCGCCTGTATCCATCAGCATTGGTATGAAAGCAACAAGAGCAGGCATCACGGCTAGAGAATCCTCAAAAAAAGTAATGATAGTTCCGGTAAAGATTGCTGAAAGCATCAAAAATAATAGCCAGGGAATTCTACGCCTTGCCATTACAAAAGAAGTTGTATCCAGATAAGGCTCATCCGACGGCAGTAAGGCAGCCATCTTTTCAAAGTCCTCGGTGTTTTCTTCCTGAATAACATCAACGATATCATCAACAGTTATTATGCCAACCAATCTTTCTTCTTTATCAGTTACAGGCAATGATATCAGGTCATAGGTGTCAAATAAACGGGCTACCTCTTCCTGATCATCTGTGGTGCGCACAGAAATAATGCTGCTTTCCATAATATTTTCAATTAAATCTGATCTTTCAGAAACCAACATTTTATGAGCTGATACATGTCCGATTAGTTTTCGGAAATCATCTATGACATAGCAGGTGTATACTGTTTCCTTATCAACACCTGTTTGCCTGATATGTTCAAGAGCTTCCTGTACAGTCATATTCTTTCGCAGGTCGACAAATTCAATTGTCATAATACTGCCGGCAGAATCGTCAGGATATTTCAGAAATTGATTTATTAATGATCTAGTTTTAACATCGGTATTTTTGAGCAGACGCTTGACTACATTTGCAGGCATCTCTTCAATAAGATCGACGGCATCATCTAAAAACAAATCATCAATTATTTCCCCTAGCTCCCTATCTGTGATCATATCGATAATTTTCACTTGCAAATCACGGGAAAAATACGAAAAAACATCTGCAGCCATGTTTTTAGGAAGCATTCTAAATACCTTGATCTGCTCAAGAGAATTCAACTCTTCAAAATCCTTTGCCAGATCAACAGGATTTAATTCTTCAAGCTCCAAACGAGCTTCCTGCAGTTTTCTTTCGTGAATTAATTCTAAAATATCTTTGATCATTATTAAGTCCTCCCTAACACAGGGAAATCAAAGACATTCATCAGATGGAATGCATCGGATCGCCCTGTTTTTTAATTATAATTCCACTACTACTGTCGGCGTCCATCAGACATACATTCCTTTCTCTAAGATCAGTTGTCCGGTTGCACGACAAATACAACCGGACGCTTTCCTACTCCGCAAATCATATCAAACCAAGATGCATTGAGTCAATCTTTTTTATCGGTCAAAATCAACTTTTTTCTTTTTGAGCAAAATCTCTTAAAACCTGAGGCAAAATTCCGCCATGACTTAATGTTTGCATTTCCACCTCACTGTCCACTCTTATACGCACAGCAAAAGATATTTCTGCTTTATCTTCGGATACTGCACGAACATGAAGGATACCTTGAGGCTTTATGTCGTGAACAAAATTTTCAAAAAAGAAAGCTTCATCACCGGTAAGACCTATAGTGTCAGCATTCTGATCATCCATAAACTGCAAGGGAATTACGCCCATGCCTATCAGATTACTTCGATGTATCCTCTCATAGCTTTGAGCTATTACAGCCTTAACTCCAAGCAAAGCCGTTCCTTTTGCAGCCCAGTCTCTTGAACTTCCAGAACCATATTCTTTGCCAGCCAATACAATCAAAGGGATATTTTCCAACTGATATTTTTCACTTGCTTCATAAATAGTCATAATTTTATTTGCTGGAATAAACTTTGTAAATCCACCCTCCTTTTCAGGCACGAGTTTATTTCTTATTCTGATATTGGCAAAAGTTCCGCGAATCATGATCTCATGATTGCCACGTCTTGATCCATAGGAATTAAATTGATCAGGCGAAATGTCTTTGGATCTGAGGTATAACCCTGCAGGTGAATCAGATGGAATACTACCGGCAGGAGAAATATGATCGGTTGTTACACTATCTCCCAGCCATGCAAGAACCCTTGCTCCATCTAGTTTGAAAGCAGCAGGTTTTGACAAAGACATGCCATCGACAAAAGGAGGCTGCCTGATATAAGTTGACTCTTTATTCCATTCGTACAAATCTCCACCTGTAACCTTGATTAAATTCCAGCTTTCATTTACAGTCAGTGCCTGTTCATATTCCTTGTGATAAAAATCAATTTCAACATTTTCTTTTATCGCTTCTATAATTTTCTCACCCGAAGGCCATATATCTTTGAGATAAATATCTTCACCTTCTGAACTTTTACCAATAGGTTCTATACCAAAATCTATTCTGACTGTTCCTGCCAGAGCAAATGCTATTACAAGTAATGGCGAAGCAAGATAATTCATTTTAACTTGCGAATGAATTCTTCCTTCAAAATTACGATTACCACTTAATACGGCGGCAACATTAAGATTTTCTTTTTCAATTATTTCTGAAACTTCCCTGATTAGAGGTCCACTATTGCCTATACATGTAGTACAGCCGTAGCCGGCTATATAAAAGCCGAGTTTTTCGAGATATTCTATTAACCCCGACTTTTCAAGATAAGCCGACACCACCCTTGAACCGGGTGCAAGGCTGGTTTTGACATATCTTGGAATTTTAAGGCCTTTTTCCACCGCATTCTTAGCCAATAATCCTGCACCGAGCATAACAGCAGGATTAGAGGTATTAGTACAACTTGTGATTGCTGCAATTACAACTGAGCCATCCGAAATATTTTCCTGATGTCCATCAGTGAAATTTATTTCCAGATGGCGGTCAAAATTTATTGTTTCAAGCCCAAAACCTCCCTGATCCAGAGGCAAAGCAAGTGAAGCATTAGCTGATTTTTTAATTTCTTCAAGAGCTATCAAATCTTGCGGGCGTTTAGGGCCTGACAAAGAAGGCTTGATAGAAGATAAATCCAGTTCAATAATTTCAGTATAAACCGGTGAATTTTCAAATTTATTATCTAGGAAAAGACCTTGTTCCTTGCAATAATTTTCAACAACCTGAATTTGCTCAGCACTTCTTCCTGTAGATTTAAGATATGCAAGAGTTTGATTATCTACTGGGAAAAAACCCATAGTAGCTCCATACTCTGGAGACATATTCGCTACGGTAGCTCGATCCTCTACTGTAATACTATGTATACCATCACCGAAAAATTCGACAAACTTACCTACAACTCCATAATTTCTGAGAATACTTGTTATGGTAAGTGCCAAATCTGTTGCTGTAATCCCTGTTCCCAGCTGCCCGGTTAATCTCATACCAATAACGTCAGGCAGAAGCATTGAAAGGGGCTGTCCCAGCATTGCTGCTTCTGCCTCAATTCCACCAACTCCCCATCCTGGAACGCCAATCCCATTTATCATTGTAGTATGAGAATCGGTTCCAACAAGCGTATCCGGCTCAAGCCAGTTTGTTCCATCTATATCTTTACAACCAACCACCTGGGCTAAATGTTCAAGATTAACCTGGTGAACAATACCTGCAGATGGAGGAAATGCTCTGAAATTAGCAAAAGAAGACTGCGCCCATTTTAAAAATTCATATCTTTCCTTATTTCTTTCATATTCTAGTTTAACATTACACTCAAGTGCATTTTCATCACCAAAACAATCCACCATGACAGAATGATCTATTACAAGATCTACAGGGACAATCGGGTTTATTTTGTCCGGTGAACCTCCCTGATTTTTCCATTCCTGTCTCATTGCCGCCAGATCAGCAACAACAGGAACACCTGTAAAATCCTGTAAAACAACACGAGAAGGCATAAAAGAAATCTCTTTTTTGCCCCCGGCACCATCCCATTGCCTAAAGAGATCAAGGTGATCTTGTGTGAAATTTTCGTTATCATAGTGATGCAAAGTATTCTCAAGCATCAGCCGCAAAGAAAAAGGTAATTTATTCAATGATCCACCGAATTGTTTTTCAAATTCTTTCAACGAGAAGTAATGATAAGTGTTTCCGCCTATAATCATTTGTTTTTTTACATTTTCTAATCCTTTAATAGAACGTGTCTGCATGGATTACCTCCCTGATCACTCAGTGTTTGCGTCTTTATCCTCAATTCTTTTAGGTTCTAACAGAGAAAAAACGAATGATAAAGCCAACAAAATAATAGCTATAATTACCCATGGTCTTTGCAATACCAAAGGACATGAACCAGCAGCAAGCCCACCAGAAAAAAAGTAAGCCTTGACCAGAACATATAGGGCTAGAACGCTACCGCTAATCCATGAGATATTGCTTAAATATTTAAATACTTTATGTCTTTTCACCATTTTTATTTTTCTCCTTTGTATATTATTGTAACAGATCTATTAAATAACCGTATCCTTGTTCCTCCATTTTGTTTATAGGTATAAAACGTAAAGCGGCGGAATTTATACAATATCTTAAACCGCCATTTTCAATTGGACCGTCATTAAATACATGTCCCAGATGAGAATCCCCGACTCTGCTCCGTACTTCTGTTCTTATCATTCCATATGATTTATCAATTTTTTCATTTATGACTTCTGCCACTATTGGTTTGCTGAAGCTTGGCCAGCCACAGCCGGAATCAAATTTATCACCGGATAGAAAAAGAGGCTCACCTGTAACTACATCAACATATATACCAATCTCAAAATTTTTGTCGTATTTGCCGCTAAAAGGAGCTTCAGTCATGTTTTTTTGTGTAATGTTAAATTGATCTTCAGTCAAAATTTTTTTGATCTCATTTTCAGCTGGTTTTTTATATTTTTCAGGATTGATTTTGAACTTTTCAGCTTGTACAACAGGCAAAGAGTCGAAAGATATATGACAATATCCCTGCGGATTTTTCTCTAAATAATTCTGATGATATTCCTCTGCCAAATAAAACTGCCTGATAGGTTCTACTTCAGTTACAATTTTTCTTTTATAGTTCTTTTGAGAGTTTTTTATAAAATTTTCAATTATTTTTTTGTCTGATTCGTCTTTGTAATAAATACCAGATCTGTATTGCACGCCAAAATCATTGCCCTGACGATTTAATAGTGTAGGATCTATTATTTTAAAAAACTGATTTAGTATAAGGTCAAGAGTTATTATTTGAGGATCATACTTTAAATGTACAGCTTCCGCATGGCCTGTATTCTCATAACAAACCTGTTGATAAGTAGGATTTTCAGTTTTGCCGTTTGCATAACCTACAGAAGTCTCTGCGACACCCCTTATTCTTGCCATATATGCTTCCACACCCCAAAAACAACCTCCTGCCAGCCACAATTCTTTTAAAACAGATTTCGAGTAATCTAATGCTCCATTTGGATTTTTCGGTAATAGTTTATATTTAGCTATCATCTCATCACCTTCTTTGACAAAAGAACTGCAGACAAAGCCAATTACTCAACTCTGCAAACAGTTCTTTACAATAATTCATATAATAATTAAAGATCTATTAAGATTTTTAATCTTTTTTCTCCCTCTTAAAGCAAAGGAACCAATCAAGACAATAAACATCATCTCCATGATCATTAACACGTTCTTTAGCACTTCCGCATGAGCCCGGCGGCGGCAAAATCACATCGTCTCCTGGCTGCCAGTTCGCAGGGGTAGCTATACCCTCATTATCAGCCTTCTGCAATGCCAATATAACTCTTTTAATTTCTTGCATATTCCGTCCTGCTGAAGCTGGATAATACATAATTGTTCTTACTATTCCCTTAGGATCAATTATAAATACTGCACGAACGGCCTGTGTTGTTGAAGAATTAGGTTGAAGCATTCCATAAAGCTTGGCTACTTCCATTGAAATATCTTCAATTACAGGAAACATGATCTCAATGTCTTTCATACCATTAAATTCAATTTTTTCCTTAATAGTTCTAAGCCAGGCGATATGTGCATACATACTGTCAATTGACAGTCCCACTAATTCAGTATTGATTCCTCTGAATTCTTCCTGCATACTTCCAAAGGTCATAAATTCAGTAGTGCAAACAGGAGTAAAATCAGCTGGGTGACTAAAAAGAATAACCCATTTCCCTTTGTAATCAGAAGGAAAGTTAATGTCTCCCTGGGTAGTCTTAGCCTTGAATTCAGGAGCAGCATCACCGATCAGCGGCAGTCTTGTAATTTCATCCATTTTAAAATCCTCCTTAGTTTTTGAGCTGTTTGCTCTGCTTGTGAATCAGTTCCTTTTGATCTCAGCCTCAGAAGATTTTATGCTCCCTGAAGCCTTTTATTTTTAAGGCATCTATTACAAACGCCCTTAAAATAGACATTCTCATCATCTATTCTGAACCCTTCAAGTCCTTTTCCCGGCAACAAATCAATATCAAAATCATAAATCACCTGACAGGAACTACATTTGAAATGTCCATGTTTTTTTGTAATGATATCGTATCTTGTTTCATTCCCCTCAATAGTTATTACTCTCACAAGACCTGCCTCAACAAAGACAGACAATGTATTGTAAATAGTAGTACGAGACAAAGACGGCATCTCACAAACAATATCCTTATAAATCTGATCTACCGTAGGATGATCTTTATTTTCAAAAAGATATTCCAGAACTTTTATCCTTTGAGGAGAAGCACGTAGATCTTTTTCTCTCAGCTGATCAAGTAAATATGCTTTATCCACAAAATCCCTCCTCCACAACGGGAATAAAAACTATTAAATAAATTTCATCTTTTTGTTTTCATTCTTTATTTGTAATGATTACAACTTAGCACTCATAAAACAGCATGTCAACCTACCAGAAAAAAAAAGAAGGCTACTGGCTAAATGTGTTTCTTATGTTACTTCAGTTAAAGCTTTTGAGGCGTGATAAGAACTCCTGACTAATGGGCCGGAAGAGACATGTTTAAAACCTATTTTGTAGGCATATTCTTCAAGTTTTTTAAATTCATCTGGATGGATGTATTCAAATACAGGAAAATGCTTTTTTGATGGTGCAAGATACTGGCCTATTGTAAGCAGGTCGCAATGTATGCTACGAAGATCATTCAAGACACTTTCTACTTCTTTTATCGTCTCACCCAATCCAAGCATAATACCAGATTTTGTTAGGGGTCTGTACTCTGATTTACGAGCATAATTAAGCAATTCAAGTGACCTTTCGTATATAGCCTGAGGACGTACCTTATCATATAATCTGGGGATAGTTTCCAAATTGTGATTAAGCACATCTGGTCTGGCAGCAAGGATAATATCTAAATTTTCCCAATTCCCCTGGAGATCTGGAATTAATACTTCTATAGTTGTTTTACCCTCCGTTTGAGATCTCACAGCATTTATTACGGATGCAAATTGTCCGGCTCCGCCATCTGATAAATCATCTCTGGTAACAGATGTTATAACAACATGGTTTAACCCAAGTTCTCTTACAGCCTTGGCAAGGTTAACTGGCTCATTTAAGTCTACTGCCTGGGGACTACCTTTTGAAACTGCACAAAAAGTACATCTTCTGGTACATTGGTTGCCAAGAATCATAAAAGTGGCTGTTCTTTGTCCAAAACACTCCCCACAATTAGGACAACTGGCCTGCTCACAAACAGTGTTCAGACTAAGATTTCTAAGTATAGACATTACCTCTTCATTTTGTCTGCCGCTATTTGCCGGAACTCTAAACCAATCAGGTTTACTAATTCTCGCTTTACCGTTGTTGTAATTTTCATAATTATTATTCAAATCCTAAGCCCTCATATAACTATCTTATTCCAAATCATTAAAGCATTTGCAAATATCTTTTATTTTATATTGTTAAATCATCAATACCAATTTCAACCGGTATTCTGTCAAAAGCTTTACTTAAATAGTTAATTGCTTCTTTTTTTATTTTTGAAAAATCTGTTTTACAACCTTTAATTTTTTCTACAGAAGTAACCCCCATGGAAAGACCGCAAGGATTAATCCAATTAAAGTGGCTTAAATCTGTATTTACATTAAAAGCAAAGCCATGCATTGTAACCCATTTCTTTACAGCTATTCCTATAGCAACAATTTTTTCATCACCTATCCATACCCCTGTATATTTATCCTGCCTCTTATGTGCATTTATTTGATATTCACTCTTTAACAAATCTATCAGAGCATTTTCTATACTGCCGACATATCCGCGAACACTACCTGGGAAATTGTCTATCTTCATGATTGGATATCCAACAAGTTGGCCCGGTCCATGATAAGTAACGTCTCCTCCCCTGTTAACCTCATAGCAGGAAACACCTAGTTTTTCCATATCATGGTCGCTCAAAAAAATATTGTTCCTGTCGGTTCTTATGCCCATTGTTAAAACAGGTGGATGTTCGACAAGCAGAATAGTATCTTCAACTAAATCATTTTGTCTTTTTTCCAATAAATCATACTGTATATTCAAAGCTTCCATATAATCCATTGACCCAAGATCGCAAACATTTATTTTCCCCATAAAGACCTCATTTTTATTGCTTAACACTTTAATTATTTTAGTTGTTTCTATATTAACACAAAGATGCCCTGTCTTGTTATTAACATTACATCTTTGCAGCAATATGACAATAAAACATGTTTTAAATTTAAAATTATTGTATAATATTTATATAATAATAAAATCTGTATGGAGGTGCAATAAATGAAAAAGATATTAGTACCTATTGATGGTTCCGATTGTTCAAACAGAGCTATTGATATGGCAAAAGAGTTGGCTTTGCTTTATAAGAGCAATATAGTTTTACTGCATGTAGGAACAGATTTTCATTACCAGTTTTATCCTGTAAGTCCTTTTGGTGCTGATGGAGTTCCCTTCCCTCAAGAATTTATCGATAGAATAGAGCGCGTTGCTCATGAAATACTTGAAGCAGGATTGTCCCGCTGCGTAGAACTGGGAGATAGAGTTGATACTGTTTTTCTTGAAGGCAAGCCTGCCGATGTTATTTCAGATTACGTTGAAACTCATGATATAGATATGGTCGTAATGGGCTCTCATGGTGCCAGCGGATTCAAAAGATTTTTGATGGGCAATGTAACTAATAAGGTTGCCTTGACAATAGCAAAACCAATTTTAATAATTAAGTGAAAAATATATTGTCATCATGTGTTCTCTATGATACATTTGATTGGAAAAGACTTTAATCTGGTCCAGAGAGGCAAGAAAGTCTATGATAATCGCTTGGATTCTATTATTTTTCTGTGATGGTGCAGTGGTAGTTAATCCGTGTTGTTGATTCTGGCTTTCTGATGCCTTGTGTGTCAGAAGGCTTTTTATTTTCAAACGGATTCATGTATTAGGAGGAAGGAACATCATGGAAGAACAATCAGGCTTAATCATCGACATCAGAGAAAAACCAGGTTTAAGCAAAGGAATTTTATTAAGTTTTCAGCATGTTTTTGCTATGTTTGGTGCTACGGTACTGGTACCTTTTTTAACTGGGCTGCCTTTAAACACTGCATTACTTGCTTCAGGTATAGGTACTCTGATCTATATTCTGTGCACAGGAGCCAGAGTTCCTGTATATCTGGGTAGTTCTTTTGCTTATATAGCAGCAATTATAGCAGCTTTAGGAGCGACTCCCGACCAGGCAGATTTTTTCGAAAGTGCTAATTTTGCAGCAGCTGCCACAGGTCTTATGTGCATAGGTGCAACTTATGTAATTGTTTCTTTAATTATCAGATTTGTTGGTAAAAATTGGCTGCGCAAACTTTTGCCACCAATTGTTGTTGGTCCGATGATAGCTGTAATTGGTCTAGGTCTTGCAAGCACAGCTGTTGGTATGGCAGGTCTTAACAGTGCAGATGGAATGGATCCTCAAACGGTAGCAATTGCTCTTATAGCAATGCTTTCAACTGCTCTTATCGCTGTACATGCAAAAGGCTTTTTCAAAATTGTTCCTATCATATCAGGTATAGGCATTGGTTTTTTAAGTGCAGTAATTATTGATCTTATCTTTAATCTAGGCGGAGATACAATTGTTGTCAGCCAGCTTGCTGCTATAGGAAAAGATATCGCTGCAGGAAATATTTTTGAAGCACCAAAAATAATGCTGCCATTCGGTAATAATCTCGAAAATACAGGTCCATTCGTTTTTTACGGACTTGATTTCAGTGCAGCTCTGGCAATGTTACCTCTGGCATTTGTTACAATTGCAGAACATATCGGTGATCATACTGTTTTAGGAAAGATATGTAATCGTGACTTTTTGCAAGATCCAGGACTTGACCGTACTGTTCTGGGAGATGGTATAGCTACCTTCTGTGCAGGCATGATCGGAGGTCCAGCCAATACTACATATGGCGAAAACACCGGTGTTGTTGGCTTGACTAAAGTAGGATCAGTCTACGTTACCGGCGGTGCTGCCGTTATTGCTGTTTTTCTGGCATTCATAAAACCTGTAAAAGATCTTATTTCTTCTATTCCGCTTCCTGTTATGGGTGGAATAAGCATTATTTTATTCGGTTTTATCGCCGCAAATGGTTTGAGAGTTATTACAGATGCACGAGTTGATTTTAGTCAAACCAGAAATGTTATTATTTGTGCTGTCATGTTAATACTGGGTCTTGGTGGAGCAGCCTTCCAAATCACAAGTCTTACTGTTATCTCTGGCATGGCTTTGGCCGCAGTAGCAGGGGTAATCTTAAATCTGATACTCCCGGAAGAAAAAGCAGCAGAAATAGACAAAATAAAAAAATCAAAATAACAAACATAAATTTACGAGGTTAATCACAATGTCTGATAACGTACTTAACAAAAACACCGAAGCTGGTAGTGAAAGCACAGATAAAATTGTATATCAGAAATTAGATCCTAAAGCAATAAGACTATGGAGACTATCCAGATTTATAGGTCTGATTATATTAATTATCTTACTGATTGCAGGCTATCTGATTACAGCAAATCGATTTAATGATTTACCTGGTGATTTGTCGTGGATACAATGGTATGTTATTGGCAGTCTGATTATTATAGCTTTTCAACTTTTGAACATTTTAGTCTATCCTATCATCGAGTACAGGCAATGGTCTTATTGCCTTACTCCTGATAGGATAGAGATAAAAAAAGGAATCATATTTCATCAGACAACAATAATTCCAATAACAAGAATTCAACATGTAACTGTTAATGAAGGACCCCTGGCCAGACTTTATAAACTGGCAGGTCTTGACATAATGACAGCAGGTAGTTCTTCAAAAATAGATTGTTTATCGGCAGATATAGCAAGACAACTTTGTGATCAGCTGAAAACAGCGGTAAATTTTAAAGTATTAAATAAAAAGGCAAACTCAGATAAGGATGCAGATTAATGGAACCGGTACGTTGTCATATATCTATGATTTTTGAAAAAGCGCTGACTTTGCTAAGGCAGCTTATACCTACTATTCTTGTTTTAGGAATCAGTCTCAGAGGGCTGCATATATTATGGCTTAGCGGAGCAATTCTGCTTCTTCTTTTGCTCGCAGGACTTTATCTTGTATTGCTATGGCGCAACACCTGGGTTTATACGGATCAGAATCAGCTGGTTACAATCTCAGGGGTTCTTTGGAAAACACAAACAGCGATACCTTTTGACAAGATTAATACTGTTGATTTAAGTAGAAATGTTATCCAGAGAATTCTTGGCACATGTAGAGTAAAGATTGATACCGGTGTTGTAAAAGAAGCAAAAAAAGGCTCTGAAGTTGATTTGGTTTTCTCCGTTGAACAGGCCAGAGAGATAAGAAAGCAGATTTTAAGTCTGGCAGCAGACGCCCGCAGTGAGAATTCGGATAGCAAAAACGAAACTAATTTGAATAATGAAAAACATCTTTATGATGATCAGACCGTGCAGGACAATAAAACAGTTTATCAGCATAGTGAAGTAGATAAACTAACTTATGGAAAAAATGTTTCTTCTTTTTTAGGCGTTGACGAGCTTGAAGCAGATCAGTCATTGACAGGTGAAGCTCCTCAGTCAGTCAAAGCCGAGTATATAGCTAAATTGAACGATCTGCTTGTTTTTTCGCTCACAAGAAATAAGCTTGCAGCCGGTATTTTGGCGATAATATCAATATTCTTTTTCATTGAGCAATTGGCAGGTAGTTTAATATCTGCTCCAATTGTTGATTTTTTTGAAAAATCCTGGGAAAATGTCTCAAGACAAAACCTGTTTTTTATAATAATGTTCGTTATTGCTTTAATCATACTGTATTTTATTTTGTCAAATATAATAAGCATGGTGATGACAGTAATAAAGTATTATCATTTTAGAGTACGACGCAGCAGTGACACAATTTATATACGTTATGGTTTATTCACTGAAAAGAATTTCTCTTTGCCCATTCATAACGTACATGCAATCATAATAAAACAAAACATGTTGCGCCAGGTATTCAATCGGGCAAGCATAGAAATAGAATCAATAGGTTACGGTGACGATGATAAAGAAATTTCTCTTTTATTTCCTCTGATAAAAATAAAAAATATAGACAAAGAACTAGCTGCAATTCTTCCAGAATATGCTGGTAAAACCGATTTGCAAAAAGCACCAGTCAGAGCTATGCGGAGATTTTTCATTGTACCCACTCTATCA
The DNA here is from genome assembly GCF_900002895.1 of Ercella succinigenes. Classification (NCBI taxonomy): domain Bacteria; kingdom Bacillati; phylum Bacillota; class Clostridia; order Eubacteriales; family Oscillospiraceae; genus Ercella; species Ercella succinigenes. Next base: position 29,015 of record NZ_CDHP01000050.1, read on the forward strand.
ACAATAATACTAATCGCAATACCGTCATTAATATTTCTGAAACAGGCTTTATTGTTGCTGATACCAGCCTTGCTTTTTGTCTGGATTAGCTCTTATCTGAGTTATAGAAATGCAGCAATTGGTTATAACAACGACATTCTGGAAATCCGAAACGGCAGTTTCCATAAAATCCTGTACAGAATAAGCATGGATGCAGTTCAAAATATAGGTACCTATAGCCATCCTCTTATTGAGAGAGACAGTCTGGCAAATTTTAAAATTGATTATCACGCAGCTGTATTAAAATCGAGCGTAGTTGTCAGATTCCTTGATGACAGGCATTTGCCAATGATTCGCAATCTACTGGAAAAATCTTGAATTCACAAAAAAGTAAAAATTTGCATGTTTATATTTTTCAAATTATAATTGTAGCAGAATTACAGATTATTTATTAAATTAGGAGAGTGATTTTTTGGATCCGGACAGTAGGTGGCAAATCGCCGCTTTAATAATGCTTCTGATTATGTCAGGTTTTTTTTCTGCTTCAGAAACAGCTTTAATGAGTATAAACAAGATCAGACTTCGTCAAAAAATTGAAGAAAAAAACAAGTCTGCCATACTTGTTGGGAAAATGCTCGATCAGCCTGATCATTGGTTAAGTGCCATTCTTGTAGGTAACAATCTGGTTAATATAGGCGCTTCGGCATTAGCTACCTCCATTGCTATAAGAGCTTTAGGCAACCGCGGAGTCGCTATAGCAACGGGAATTACGACACTTCTCGTTTTAATATTTGCTGAAATCACACCTAAATCTCTTGCCTCCGGCAAAGCAGAATCAATTGCATTATTTGTATCAAGACCAATTTATGCTCTTATGAAAATTCTCAGACCAATAATATATATTCTTACAGGTATAACCCAGCTGATTCTAAAACTATTTGGATTAAACAAAACAGGTGCCGAACCGCATGTGACAGAAGAAGAGCTCAAAACAATGATGGATGTAAGTCATGAAGAAGGAGTTCTTGAGGGCGGGGAGAAGAGACTTCTTGAAAAAGTCTTTGAGTTCGGGGATGAACAGGTAAGATATGTAATGATTCCAAGGACAGAGGTTACCGCCATAGATATCAACAGCAGTATGTCACAGGTAAGAGAAGTCTTCGAGCAAACAAGATTTTCCAGACTTCCTGTTTATGATGAAACTCTTGATAGCATAATAGGTCTTTTGCACATGAAGGACTTTTATTTGTTCAGAGGATCTGAAAATGATTTTAGGATATCTGAACTAATTAGAAAACCTTACTATACTATTGAAAGCAAAAGAATTGCAGATCTTTTTGAAGAAATGCGAACAAAAAAACAGCCCATGGCTGTGGTGGTTGATGAATACGGTGGTACAGCAGGAATCATTACAACTCAAGATATTATTGAAGTCATATTCGGAGATATTGACGACGAACATGATCTGGATAATATTGATATTCAGCAAATGAGCGAAAATGAATACTGGATCAAAGGCTCCATAAGACTAAAAGAATTAAATGATACGCTGGGAATAGAATTGGAATCAGATGACTATGAGACAATCGGCGGATTAATTATCGGCAAGCTTGGCACATTTCCAGCCAAAGGTGCCACATTGATGATAGACGGTCTATTATGTCAGGTTCTTGAGCGTAGCAGAACGAAGATAATAAAAGTAAGTATTAAACTTAATAATTAAAGCAATGCAAATTAAAAACCAGTCTCTATCCAATACTATCACGGATATATAGACTGGTTTTTTGTTATTTTACAAATTGCTTATTTACGACGATTTTTTTTAGTTATCTTAAACTGTTTATGTCCACCAGAAAGGTTATAAACTTTAGAAAAGCCATTATTGATCAAAATATTCTGTGCAGCATTGCCTGTAGTGCCTTTATTACAATAGGTTATTACAGGTTTATTTTTATCAAGGCTGGCTATCTTTTGTCTTAAACTTACATGTGGCATACTGACTGCATTATCTACATGTGACTCAGAATACTGACCTTCTTCCCTTGCATCAATAACCTGAACGGAATCCTTGTCACAACAGCTTAATTCATCTGATGTAATAAGCGCTCTTCCCTGACTGATTGCATTGTCTAAAATCATGCCCGTGTACATAACAGGATCTTTTGTGGTTGAAAATGGTGGTGCATAAGCAAGATCAAGATGAAATAGATCTGATACTTTGAGACCTGCTGTTATAGCTGTTACAAAAACATCAATTCTTTTATCCACACCTTCATAACCAATAATTTGAACACCTAATAATTTTTCAGTTGAACGGTCGGCTATGGTTTTGATAACCATTTCACGGCCTCCAAAATAGGTTGGCTTATCTGGTTTTATATTGTGACTCACAATAACATCATAATCAGAATCTCTTGCTTCTTTTTCACTAAGACCACAAGCAGCAATTGCCATTTCATATATTTTGAATATCCCCGTTCCTGCAACTCCTCTGAAAGCAAGACAGCCACCGGTTATCATATCACCGGCAATTCTTCCCATTTTATTTGCTGTTGATCCAAGAGGTCTGTATAAAGCTCTGCCATCAATAACAGAAAACGCTTCTGCACAATCTCCACAAGCATAAACATCCGGCAGATTAGTTCTCATGCAGGCATCAACTGCAATTGCGCCTGTGCTTCCCAGGTTAACCCCCATCTCTACAGCTAGTCCTACATTGGGTTTGATACCTGCAGCCATGATAACAATATCTGCTTCAATTTCTGTATTATCCGAAAGAACCACTGTCTTCTCATTAATTTTTATTACACTGCTGTCAGTATAGATATCTATATTCTTATTTTTTAAATATTCTTCCAGATAAGGTGCCATGTCAGGATCAACAAAAGGACATAACTGTGGCAATTTCTCTACCAGTGAGACTTTGATACCACATGCAGTTAGATTCTCCACCATTTCAAGCCCTATAAAACCACTACCTATTACCACAGCCTGTGCAGGCTTGTTATTATCAATTCTTGATTTAATACTAACTGCATCAGAAGGTGATCTTAAAGTAAAAACATGCGGCAGTTCAGCACCAGGAACTGGCAGTTTAACTGCAATTGCACCTGTTGCGATAACCAAAATATCAAATTCATCCTCAAAAACAGAATCTGCTTCTAAATTATTTATCTGGATTTTTCTTTTTTCATAATCTATTTTAACTACTTCATGTCTTGTCTTAACATCTACATTATACTTATTCTTAAAAAAATCAGCATTTCTTGGAGTGAGCTTCTTTATATCATCAACCTTGCCACCTATATAATAAGGAAGGCCGCAACCAGAATATGATATATATTTATCTCGCTCATATATAATGATGTCTGCAGTTTCATCATTTCTTCTTGCTTTTGCTGCAGCTGATGTTCCGGCTGCTACAGCCCCAATAATAATTATTCTTTTAGGTCTGTTTGGGGCAGAAGATTTACTATTCATATCAAGTTGCTCCTCCCTTATAATCAAAAAGATCCAAATTTCACTGTTTCAGATAGAGGCTTCCTTCTGGTACTATGTCGTTCTGAAGAAGCAGCCTCACTAGCTGCAGCTTCTTTTGTAGCATAACCAAGACAAAGAATATTTACAGGCTCTACCCCCTCTGGGATATTAAACTCTTTCTTAATTATATCCGGTTCAAAGCGGCAAATCCATAAAGATCCTAAACCTATATCTGTAGCAGCAAGCATCATATGGTCTGTAATTATACTTGCATCGATATGGGCACTATCCAAATCATCATAACTACGTTTCCATGTTTGATCATGATCTGCACAGACAATGATACATACAGGTGCACCAAATCTTTTCGTAGCTTTATCAATTTTTTGCAGACTCTGTTCATCATTTGCAACAATTAAAATCTGAGGCTGTCCATTTCTAGCGGTCGGCGCAATTCTACCCGCCTCCAGAACAATATCTAATTTGCTTTTTTCTACAGACTTGTCCTGATAATCTCTTACCGAATATCTTTTTCGAATGACCTCCATAAAATCCATAAAAATCTCCTTTCTGCTTTAAGCACAAGTCAAATAATTAATTTTCCATTAATAACCTAGTACATTTTAGCAAAATGCAACATTTAAGACCAATCGAAAGCTATAATAAGTTAAATTATATCAAATAGCATAATGCCTGGCTCATTCTGAAAATAAAATCAATGTTAATTTTCAGAAGCCCAAATAAAATAAGGCATTAAACGGAGGAACAAATGTATAAAATCAAAGAGTTTTTATCGCGGTTCATGTATGGTAGATACGGTACTGATCAACTGTATTTTGCACTTTTTGTTACATATATTATTCTTTTTATAGTAAATCTTTTTGCTAGAACTTATATAATATCTGTTTTTCAATGGTTTATTATTATTTATATGCTGTTCAGAGTATTTTCCAAAAAAATATACGCAAGACAAAAAGAGAACATGTTTTTTCTAAATTATTGGAGCAAGATAAAAAAATGGAGCAATCTATCTGCAAAGCGCTTAAAAGAAATAAAAACAAAAAGATACCGTAAATGTCCAAACTGCAGTGCTAATCTAAGACTAAACAGAAAATTAGGTAAGCATATTGTAAATTGTCCGCGCTGTAATAAAGATTTTACTGTAACAATAAGAATATAATACTAATACAGACTTCGAAAAAAGAATCGTTTGAAATCCCAGCACGTTGAAAGGAATGGTTGCAAATGGCAAATATTCTGGATTATATTTTGTGGCGCGGAGATCTTGATCTGAGCCAAAGCGAATTCAACGAAGTTGACAATCTAATTTTATCTAAGATTGCCTATCTTAATTTCGAAGAAATTGTTGATAATAGTGCTGAGAAAAAAATAGCACTAAAAGATGCGGCACAGAAATATTTTGAAGCTGATCGCCACAGATTGAAAAATACAGGCGATCTTCTTTACGACGAATTTATTGAATTATTAAAATTAGCAGCTTCCAGCCGAAGATTTCAGAATTTATTTTTATCTGCCTATGTCGATATCAGAGATACGGAAACAGAAACTCAGTTCAGTGCGATAACAATAGAATTATGCAAAAATACTTCTTATATAGCTTTCAGTGGAACTGATGATACATTGATAGGCTGGAAAGAAGATTTTAAAATGAGTTTTCTTGATGTTGTCCCTGCCCAAGAAAAAGCTCTTAAGTATTATATAGACGTTGCAAACAAACTTGGCAGACGTTATAAATTTTATTTAGGAGGTCATTCTAAAGGTGGTAATCTGGCTGTTTATGCCGCTGTAAATGCACCTGAGAGTCTGCAAAAGAGAATCAATGGCATTTATAATAACGATGGACCAGGATTCAAGGAATCGCTTTTGCAGACAGAGAAATATCAAAGAATATCTGGGAAAGTAACAACTATTGTTCCGCAATCGTCAATTGTAGGTATGCTTCTAGAGCACGAAGAAAACTATACGGTCGTAAAAAGTAATCAAAAAGCTTTTTTGCAGCATTATGGATTTAATTGGGAAGTTATAGGATCTTCTTTTATCCATCTAAAAAGCATAACAAAAGAAAGTCAGATGCTTGATAAAACTCTAAAAAAACTACTAAATAGTCTTACAATAGAACAAAGAGAAGTCTTTACAAATTCACTTTTTGATGTTCTTTCAAGCAATGATAACAAAACAATATCTGAAATACGTGAAGATGGTTTGAAAGCATTTATAGCAATGATCAAAACATATGAAGGGCTTGACAAAGAAATTAAAAAAGCAATAAGCGATACTGCAGCTCTTTTATTTGCAGAAAGTGTTAAGGCAATTAGATTTGTTTCAAAACCAGAACAATGGAAAGAAAGATTACCGCTAATAAAAAGCAAAAACAAAGAATCCGATTCATAACCCTAAGTGATAAATAATTTTGTTTTTATGAAAAAAATACCGTTGCTGAAATTTTATCAACAACGGTTTTTTTCTGGTTGCGGAGGGAGGACTCGAACCTCCGACCTTCGGGTTATGAGCCCGACAAGCTACCAACTGCTCCACTCCGCGGTATTAAATTTGTACTGCACATTTAAGAAATGCGACTGGTGCTCGTGGCCGGACTCGAACCGGCACGGGGTTTAAATCCGACGGATTTTAAGTCCGTTGCGTCTGCCAGTTCCGCCACACGAGCAGATCTTCATTTATCGTGCTTGACTATAATATCACCGCTTAAACAGTTTGT
>NZ_CDHP01000051.1:0-854 GCF_900002895.1 Ercella succinigenes
AGGATCATAGGGTAACTCCCTGTGGTCCTGTTTTTTTGTTTTTTACTAATAACCTGAACTTTTTGTTGTCTGCTAAAAATTTTGATATAAAAGATAAAAAAGCAGTTGACAAAAAAGACAAAGTGCCATATACTTGACAACGTTGCGCTTGAGCGCAGCAGCGACTTTATTACAGCGTAAAAGGGTCTCTTACGGCTTAGGAAAGCGAAGAATGAGAGAACTGAAAAAACACTGAAAATAGGTGTTGACAAAAGGAAAGTACGATGTTAATATAGTCGAGCACCTCACGAGAGCGTGAGGGGAGGAACCTTGAAAATTGAACAGTGTAAAAGACAAAAGACGAGCCAAAAATCAATTCTAACAAAGAGTTGAGCAAGTAAACAAAGAGCCAAAAGGTTCTCGGATAATAATTTATTTGAGAGTTTGATCCTGGCTCAGGATGAACGCTGGCGGCGTGCCTAACACATGCAAGTCGAGCGGGGTTTAATAAGGAAGTCTTAGGACGGAAAGATTAAACCTAGCGGCGGACGGGTGAGTAACACGTGAGCAACCTGCCTTTAGCTGGGGAATAACACTGGGAAACCAGTGCTAATACCGCATAACATCTATTCTAGGCATCTGGAGTAGATCAAAGGAGAAATCCGGCAAAAGATGGGCTCGCGTCCGATTAGATAGTTGGTAGGGTAAAGGCCTACCAAGTCAACGATCGGTAGCCGGACTGAGAGGTTGAACGGCCACATTGGGACTGAGACACGGCCCAGACTCCTACGGGAGGCAGCAGTGGGGAATATTGGGCAATGGGGGAAACCCTGACCCAGCAACGCCGCGTGAAGGAAGAAGGTCTTCGGATTGTA
>NZ_CDHP01000052.1:0-10771 GCF_900002895.1 Ercella succinigenes
ACCAAGCTAATAACAAGAAAATAATAAATAATTTTTTTATTTTAATAAAAAAAAACTAATAATTTACCAATGTATTTTTGAAAAAATAACTTGACAAATCTATATTCACACGTTTATTCTTAGCACAGAAAGTATTTACAAAAACTGTTGAGTGAAATGAGTAGGTACAAGTTTAGTCTTTCCAGAGAGTTGCCGTTGGTGGGAATGCAACATGATTGACTGTATTGAATGGCTTCACGAGGGCGGCCTGAAAGTGTAAACGAGTAGGAGCCGACGGGAATCCGGCCCGTTATCCTGCGGACATGTATGATAGTACATGATAAAGAGGGCTCCTTGTCGGAGTCAATCAGGGTGGTACCGCAGGAGATTTATACTCTTGTCCCTTTGGAGGACAGGAGTTTTGTTTTTTTTAAAACTCTGGTCTTACAAGACCAGAGTTTTTTTATTGAAAGGAGAAATCTATATGATTAAGTCAGCAATAGAAAAAATATGCCAAGGAAATGATTTAACAGAGCAAGAAACATTTACGGTAATTAGTCATATAATGAAAGGCCAGGCAAGCGAAATTGAAATTGCTGCTTTCATAACAGGATTGCGTGTCAAGGGAGAAACCTCTGATGAAATTACAGGAGGTGTGCGCTCCTTATTTACTGTTGCTGAAAAAATTAATCCTGAGGTATCTTTTTGTGTAGATCCTGTAGGTACCGGTGGAGATTCTACAGGTACAATTAACATTTCTTCTGCCGCCGCCTTAGTAGCATCAGCGGCAGGAGCAACTGTTGCTAAGCATGGCAATCGTTCAGTTTCAAGCAAATCTGGTAGTGCTGATTTTTATGAGGCATTAGGTTTTGATCTGACTTTAACACCCAAAGAAGTTGAAAAGAGTATAGAAGAAATTGGTTTTGGCTTTATGTACGCACCTGTTTTTCACCCAGCTATGAGATATGCTTCACCGGTAAGAAAGCAACTTGGAATACGTACTATTTTTAATGTGCTTGGTCCTTTAACTAATCCAGCAGGAGCCAAAGGCCAGGTATTGGGAGTTTATAGCCAAAAGATAATGCCTTATGTTGCACAAGCATTAAAGCAATTGGGTACAAAACATGCACTTGTTGTTCATGGATGCGATAGCAGTGATGAAATAACTATCAGTGGAGAAACATTGATATATGAAATCAAAGATAATCAAATAGAAAAATATACTATTTCTCCTGAGTTTTTCGGTTTGCAAAGATCCGATATTTCTAGTATCAAAGGTGACTCACCTAAAGATAATGTTAATATCCTGATGGAGGTATTCAAAGGCAAAAAAGGATCTCCACGTGATGTTGTACTAATGAACGCAGCTGCTACTCTTTATGTTGGTCAAGTTGCAGCTACCTTAAATGATGGATACAAAAAAGCCGAGTATGCAATAGATAATGGTCTGGTAATTGAGAAAATTGAGCAAATTCAAAAAATTAGACATCAGGAAAGAGGATAGGATAAATATGAATCAGATAAGAACAACAGGAACAATACTTGATCAGATAATAGCAAGAAAAGTAGAAAGAATAGCCCAAAGCAAAGAACGTGTTTCCTCAAACGAGTTAATAAAGCTAGCAGCCGGAATAGAAAGTTCTGCCAATAATTTTGCCGAATCATTACAGGTAAAAGGCAGTCTTGCAATCATCGGTGAAATAAAAAAAGCCTCTCCTTCAAAAGGCATTATTCAAGCAGATTTCAATCCTGTAGAGCAGGCAAAAGCATATGAAAATGCTAATATTCAGGCAATTTCCGTTTTAACTGAAGAGGATTATTTTCTAGGCAGTGATAATTATCTAAGAGAAGTTGCTAAAAATACTTCCCTACCTATTCTAAGAAAAGATTTTATTATTGATCCATATCAGATTTTAGAGGCTAAAGTGCTTGGGGCATCAGCAATACTTCTGATCTGCGCAGTTTTAAGCTCAAAGGAATTAAAACAGTTAATGCAAACAGCTAATGAGCTTGGTATGGCTGTCTTGGTAGAGGTGCATAATCTGGAAGAGCTTATGACAGCACTTGATTTAGAAGCAAAAATAATCGGGATTAACAACAGAGATTTAAATACCTTCCACGTCGACCTGGCTACTACCGACAAACTGGCAGGAATTATTCCTGCAGGTAGAATTATTGTTTCAGAAAGTGGTATAAAAACAGCCAAAGATATGGCAAAAGTCTATCGGGCAGGAGCGCATGCAGTTCTTATTGGTGAAACATTAATGCGATCTGCAGGTTCGGCAGATTCGGTTGGTAAACAAATTGATCTTTTATACGGAGAGATACCAAGATGAGAGCAGGAAAAGCTGTTGAAGTAAAAATATGTGGTTTAACAAGAGCATATGACATTGAATCAGTTTGTCAGGCTAAAGTTGACTATTCGGGTTTTGTTTTTGCCAAAAGCAAAAGACAATTAACATCTGATCAGGCTGGAGACTTAATAAAACTACTCCCTGCATCAATAAAAGCGGTCGCAGTTTTTGCCAATAATAATATAGATTTTATACTTAACATCTGCGAACAAATGAGAATAAACGTTATACAGCTTCATGGAGATGAAACTCTTGATTTTATTTGTGATTTGCGGAGACTCTTGAAAAAAAAGCATCTGGAAATAGAGATATGGAAGCAGAAATCATATACGGTCTATGATAAAGAAACTCTAAATCAGTCATTTCAAACCTCTCTTGAAGAAAAGGAAACCGAACAATTTGAGCACTCCCTGGCTTTCTCACAAAACAAATTACCTGATGCCTGGGTTATTGATAGCATTAGCAATGGTCAAAAAGGCGGAACAGGATTAGCTTTTCGTTGGGAAAAGGCAAAAATATTTTGTGAAAACAAGAGAATTGTTTTAGCAGGAGGTTTAAATCAAGGAAATGTATCCCAAGCAATTAGAATTTTAAATCCGGCTATTGTTGATTGCAGCAGTGGAGTTGAAACAAATGGTATCAAAGACAGACAAAAGATATACGATTTTTGTCAAAAAGCAAAGGAGACTGATAACGATGGATAATTTAAAGACAGCCAGGAATATACCTGATCTAGCACCTTCTTTAGATGAATTTATTAATTTTAGCAAAAACTATAAAATAATTCCTTTAAGTATTAAACTTCCTGCCGATATCGTTACCCCAATAAGTCTCTTTCAGAGATTCCAAGCAGCGAGTCACAGATTTTTGCTTGAAAGCGTTGAAGGCGGAGAACGCTGGTCTAGATATTCTATTATGGGACGCAATCCTATATTTAGAGTTATTTGCCAAAATAGTCAAATCCGTGTCATATCGAAGAACGGAGAAATACAAGAATTAGCAGATGATAATCCTGTTGACAGTATAAGACGTATTTTGAATGAAAACAAAATACCTCCTGAACTTAGCAGTTCGGGCTTTAGATGCGGTCTAACAGGTTATTTCTCATACGATTTTATCCGCTATCTGGAAAAGCTACCTGATAATAATCCTGATGAATTAAATTTACCGGATTGTGATTTAATTGCACCTGAGCAAGTCATCGTATATGATCATCTAAAGCATGAAATGACTTTAATCTTTAATATTTATTTGGAGAATAAAGACGCCGTTCTTTTGCAAGAAAATAGTCTGAAAAATATATATTTTTCAGCTTCTCAAAAATTGATTGATATTATCGAAGAGTTAAACAGTATTACTATAGATAATCCTTATACGGCAAATTCTGAAACAGAAAAACAGTTTGGTCAAGATGATTTCTCTTTCACCTCCAATATTTCAAAAACAGATTACATTAATCAGGTTTTAGCAGCGAAAAAATATATTAAGCAGGGTGATATTTTCCAGGTTGTTCTTTCACAAAGATTCAGTTCGCCATTTTACAATAATCCCTTATCCGTGTATAGAGCACTCAGAAGTGTAAACCCTTCACCCTATCTGTTTTATTTACAACAACCAGAAACTATACTTGTAGGTGCTTCGCCTGAAATGCTTGTAAAATTAAGCGGAGATAAAATTGAAACATGCCCTATCGCAGGTACAAGAAAACGCGGCAAAGATCATATTGAAGACGAAAAAATGGCTTCAGATTTACTTGCTGATACTAAAGAATTAGCCGAACATGCAATGCTTGTTGATCTGGCTAGAAACGATGTGGGAAAAATCAGCAAATTCGGTAGTGTAAAAGTGAAGGAGTATGCTCATATAGAAAAATTTTCTCATGTGATGCATCTGGTCAGCCTGGTAGAAGGAACAATTGCATCGGATAAATCTGCGATAGATGTTTTATGTTCTCTTTTGCCGGCTGGAACACTATCGGGAGCTCCAAAAATTAGAGCAATGGAAATTATAGATGAATTAGAAACTAAAAAAAGAGGTGCATATGGAGGCGCTGTTGGTTATCTTGGCTTCGATGGCCAAATGGATACATGTATAACCATCAGAACTGCCTTAATAAAGGATAACAAGATTCATATTCAGGCGGGCGCAGGAATAGTGGCAGACTCAGATCCTGAATCAGAATATAACGAATCTGTAAATAAAGCTATGGCATTAATGACTTCAATCAGACAGGCAGGTGTTTTCAAATGATTTTACTTATTGATAATTATGATTCTTTCACCTATAACATTTATCAGATGATCGGAGAAAATCATCCCGATATAATTGTTATGCGAAATGACGAAATCACATTTGAGTCTCTAGAGTACCTCAAACCTGATCATATTGTTTTTTCGCCAGGACCAGGCTACCCAGCCAATGCAGGGTTAATGCCTTCAATTATACAGTTTTATCATAGGAAAATACCGATGCTTGGAATATGTCTTGGACATCAAGCGATAGCAGAAGCTTTCGGGGCAAAAATCATTGAAGCGGATACTCCTGTTCACGGCAAACAATCGATAATTAACAAGACAAAAGAAAGCAAATTGTTTGACTCAATTGATAATCAGATAAAAGTTGGCAGATATCATTCCCTTACAGTTGACGAAAAAACCATTCCTGAATGTCTTTCAATAACGGCAAAAAGTAATGATGATGAACTGATAATGGGTCTTGAGCATAAAGAATATCCCATATACGGTCTACAATTCCATCCCGAATCAATTTTAACTGAGCACGGGCAAATAATGCTAAATAATTTTTTGCAAAAAAAATGAACCTGGACAGCTTGCTATTTTTCTTTTATTGCTTGCAAGTTTTTTATTTATGATAAGGCTCATTCCTTAAAATGCGATAAGCTCGGTAGCATTGCTCCAATAACAAAAGGCGTGTCATCTGATGGGTATAAGTCATATTGGAAAGACAAAGACGTTGTTGGGATCTTTGTAGTATTTCTGATGATAAACCATTGGAACCACCAATAATAAAAACGATCCTGCTGCCACCTGCTACCATCCATTCATCAAATTTTTCTGCATATGACAAAGAGTCGTACTGTTTGCCTTTTAAATCTAAAGAAACGCAAAAATCATTTGCGTTTACTTTTGCAAGAATATTTGCCGCTTCCAGCTTGAGCGCTTTTTCCTGCGGCCAGCTGTCTGGAACATCACTAACCTGACATACATTTACTTCACAATATCGTGATAAGCGCAATATATATTCCTCAATGCCTTGCAATAACCATTTCTCTTTTATTTTCCCTGGACAAATAATTTTAATTTCTGCCATTATATTACCTGACTTATCCTACTATCACAGGCTTACTCGTATTATAGCGAGCTGCAACACATACTTCAGCATCACAATAAGAATTTTGTTTTTTCAGAACACTATTTACAGTTAACTCTGCCAGCTCCGGCAGATTATTATCACGACTAAGATGAGATAATATAAATTTTTCAGTTCCTGTTTGCCTAAGTTTAGAAATAGCATCGGCGCAATCACTGTTTGACAAATGACCTTTATCGCCGCTAATTCTCTTCTTCAAAAAATATGGATAAGGGCCAACAGCCAACATATCCTCGTCATAATTGGCTTCAATAAAAATTGCATTGCAACCTTTAACAGCATCAATTAAATAATCGCTAAAAACTCCTGTATCCGTACAAACAGAAACATCTCCTTTTGAAGTGTTAATTCTGTAGCCAACAGGATTTTTTGCATCATGCGAAATAGCAAAACTTCTAAATTCAATATCTCCTAGAGAATAATTTTTATCAGATTCGATTATATTGATCAGAGACAAGTCAACTTTGCCAATTAATGATTTCATCGCATCATAAGTTTTCTGATTTACAAACAGAGGAATTTTGTATCTCCTGGCCATGACGCCTGCCCCTGCTATATGGTCACGATGCTCATGAGTGATCAATATCCCTGAAAGTTTATCTGGTGTACGCTCAATATCCTGCAAGGCCAAAGCAATTGTCTTACCATTAACACCTGCATCAACCAGCAAGGATGTTTTTCCACTTTCCAAATAAATACAATTACCGCTGCTGCCGCTTCTAAGGGCACATACCATCGTATTCATCAGCTTTCCAGACGACTTATGTCTGCACCTAGCTCCCGAAGTTTTCTAACAAAATTTTCGTATCCTCTTTCAATTTTGTTAATCTCAAAAACTTCCGTCACGCCTTCGGCTGCAAGTCCTGCCATAACCATCGCCGCACCTGCTCTTAAATCCTTGGCAGTTACCTTAGCTCCTGTCAAAGGCATTCCGCCCTGAATAACGGCCAGTTTTCCTGAAGTCATTATATCAGCGCCCATCATCTTCAATTCATCTACATATTGAAATCTGTTATCCCATACATTTTCCATCATTTTGCTAGAGCCGTTTGCAACACATAATAAAACCGTTGCCTGAGGCTGAAGATCAGTAGGGAAACCTGGATAAGGCATTGTTTTGAAATTAGCCGCTTTTAACGGCTCAGATTCTTCAAGCCATACTCTTATACTATCATCACCTAATTCAATATGTGCACCCATTTCTTCAAGCTTAGCAGAAAGCGGCTCCATATGCTTTGGTATAAGATTTCTGACAGTTATATCTCCATGTGTTAATGCAGCCATCATCATATAAGTTCCTGCTTCAATCTGATCAGGAATAATTGAATATGAGCTTCCTGCGGGCATTACCGGCACACCTGTAATACGAATAACATCTGTTCCGGCACCCCTTATATTGGCTCCCATCGTATTAAGAAAATTGGCAACATCAACTATATGTGGTTCCCTGGCAGCATTTTCTATAACAGTAACACCCTCTGCTTTAACAGCAGCAATCATAATATTAATAGTTGCACCAACACTTACCACATCCAAAAATATATGTTCACCATGAAGTTTTTGAGCTTCAACATGTATTATGCCGTGCTCTAAAGAAGCACCGGCTCCTAACGCTTCAAAACCCTTCATATGCTGATCTATAGGCCTTGTTCCAAAATTACAGCCTCCTGGCATATAAAGACTTGCTTTGCCAAATCTGGCAAGTAAAGCTCCTAAAAGATAATAAGATCCTCTAATACTACGAACCTTATCCTCTACTGCTTCATGGGTATTAATGGAGGTAGGATCTATATACAAAGAGCCTTCACTATCTCTTTTTATTTGTGCACCCAGACTTTTGCATATCTCCAGCATAATGTTTATGTCCGCAACATCCGGAACATTTTCAATTTTACAAGCTCCATCAAGAAGCATAGCAGCAGATAGTATTCCCAAAGCAGCATTCTTGGATCCGCTAACTGTAACCTCTCCAGTTAATCGATTGCCACCTCTAACGATATAACTTGCCACAGGTGTTCTCCTCTCTTCGATTAATCCACTGATTGCAGCAGTTTGTGGTCTTATTATCTGCATGCAATCTTGAACTGCTGTTTCATTAACATTAATAATTTTTGTAGCTGTATTTGCTTTCATATGACTACCCTGTTATGCCTTCAACAGCTTTTTCCCAGTTTACTGCCGACTGCATTACTTCACTTTCTTCTAATTCTATTATTCTATCAAGTAAAATATTCATGTCTTCATTATCAAGTTCTGATAATGTCTTTTCAATCATTCCCAGATCTATTGCTAAACTAGCAATTTCATCAGCTGATTTAATATAAAGAGGATCCTGCAGAGGATGTCCTGATTGAAAAGCAGACACAGTATCGGTAAAAACTCTTTTAGCAGTTGGTATCATTACAGTAAATTCTGTCCCTTTACCTAACACGCTTTCAACTTGCAAAGTTCCATGATGTAAATCAATTAGTTCTTTAGCAATTGAAAGTCCCAGACCGGTTCCACCGTACATTCTTGATCCGGTCATATCTACCCTGTAAAATCTATTGAATATATGTGGCAAATGCTCTTGTTCAATACCAAAACCTGTATCTACAACTTTTATGTATACATCATCAACAAGACGACCGATAAATACTTTTATCTCGCCACTTCTGTCAGTATATTTTATAGCGTTTGAAAGCAAATTTGTAATGACCCGTTCAATTGCAGTACGATCAATAAATACTCTTGGAATCTGCGATACCTTCATGCAATTTAGGCGAATACCTTTTTCTTGTGCCTGCATCAACATGCGGTCTACAGTTTGACGAATAAGAGGAGGTAAATCCATCTGCTCCATTCGTACTCTTATTCCTCTGCTGTCAATGCTTGAAAGCAAAAGAAGATCCTCGACAAGACGGCCCATTCTTAGAGCATCATCATGTATTCTCCAGATATCTTTTCTAATACTATCAGAATTTTTTTCCGATAATCCCCAGTCAAGCAAAGACTCTGAATAAGTTTTAATCGTTGTAAGAGGAGTTTTAAGCTCATGCGAAACATTTGCAACAAATTCTTTTCGTTGTCTTTCTTCTCTTTCCTGATCTGAAATATCTTGAATTACAATGATTGTACCAGCTTTTCGACCTTCATCAAATCTACTTTCTTTAAGCCTTATTCGCAAAATTCTGTCCTTGATAGTAACATTACCGGTAACATTATCATTTCCTAGGAGAATAGCGGCCTGAATACCATTATCGGCACCATATATGCTGATAAAATCGAATAAATTTACCGGTATCTCTTCTGGATCAAGCATTTTACGAGCAGCAGGATTTGAATTTATAAGAATACCGTCACTACTATACCCCAGGACACCTATATCTAAATCAGAAAGAATAATTTCCGATTTGTTTCTTTCTTCAACAAATTGAGTAATAACAGCTGTCATTTCAGCTTCTTTTTTAGATCGGATCTTTTTATGCAAAAAATTACAGATCACATAACATAATAAAGCAGTAAAAATTACAGTTGCTATTAAAGCGGCTGCAATATTTTCACGCAGCCATACAAAAATCTGATTCAATATAATAATATACGCATTACTATAAAAAAACATTTTCATTAATATCATCAATTATCAGTATTCGGCTGAATGCTTATCAAAGTAATAGCCGACTCCTCGTTTAGTCAAAATATATTTGTATTGATCCTGATCAGGCTCTAGTTTTTCTCTGGTTCTTCTCACTGTAACATCAACAGTTCTAACATCACCAAAATACTCATAGCCCCAAACTTTTTCCAGCAAAGCTTCTCTGGAAAAAACCTGCCCGGCATTTTGAGCCAAGAATCGAACCAGCTCAAATTCTCTTAGTGTTAAATCTATGTCTTTGTCTCCTCTTCTAACCTGATAAGCTTCCAGATCAATTGTAAGTTCTCCAAATTGTAAAACTCCCGGCTGATCGTTCATCTCTATATCAGAAAGACTCATTCTTCTTAGCTGAGCTTTCACTCTTGCAAGAACTTCCCGGACACTAAAAGGTTTTGTTATATAATCATCAGCACCAAGTTCCAATCCTAATACTTTATCGATTTCCTCACTTTTGGCTGTCAACATAAGTATTGGAACATTTGTCTGGTGCCTAAGCTTGCGACACACATCAAAACCATCTAGTTTAGGTAACATACAATCAAGAAGTATAAGATCAGGATTTTGTGTCAAACCCATATCAAGAGCCTGTGCACCATCATAGGCAGTTAAGGTCTGATATCCTTCTCGCTCTAAATTAGCTTTAAGTATATCTACAATATTATGCTCATCATCAACTATAAGTATTTTTGCAGACATCTCTATTCCCTCTTTTCTTTATGGTAGCTGACACAACAGAGACATTATATCACGTTGAAACGTTTTCGTCTTGTATGGATTAATTTATCAAAAAAACAAAAAAACAGGACCACAGGGAGTTACCCTATGATCCTGATGAATCCGGCAGAGACCTATCTTCCCGGGCCGTCTCCAGCCAAGTATTGTCGGCACACAAGAGCTTAACTTCTGTGTTCGGGATGGGAACAGGTGTGACCTCTTGGTAATATCCACCGGAAGTGGTAGAGGGAATAAATACACCCTCAAGACTGCACAAGGGAAAGAGAATAAGAAAAAGATAAAAACAAAGAATCCGAGCAAAAATATAAATCGGAACAAAATCTGGTATCAGGAACAAACTAAATTGAACCTAAAAACTTGTGGTCAAGTCCTCGACCTGTTAGTACCGGTCCGCTACATACATTACTGCACTTACACTTCCGGCCTATCAACCAGGTAGTCTACCTGGGGTCTTACCATTACTGTGGGAAATCTCATCTTGAGGTGGGCTTCACACTTAGATGCTTTCAGCGTTTATCCCTTCCAAACTTAGCTACCCAGCTATGCCACTGGCGTGACAACTGGTACACCATAGGTTTGTCCATCCCGGTCCTCTCGTACTAGGGACAGCTCCTCTCAAATTTCCTACGCCCGCGATAGATAGGGACCGAACTGTCTCACGACGTTCTGAACCCAGCTC
>NZ_CDHP01000053.1:0-453 GCF_900002895.1 Ercella succinigenes
GCGTGGGTCTATCTGATACTTTTTGCTGAGTTCGGTATAGGATAAACCTTTTTTATAGTCGGCACGAATTTCCATCCATTTTTCTCCTTCCATTTTTGACACACCCCATTATTATTTTTTTTAGAAAGTGTATCATTTTTTTATATTCTTCGAGCCATAAATCTACATTTTTTTACCGCCATTTTCTTTCATTTTATCACCGTCATTGACATTGACTCCCTCCTCCCTGACACGGTGGATCAATCAGTATCAAGACCGCGGATCCTTCCGGGAGAAGAATAACCGCACGGATCAGGAAAACGAACTGATCAGCATGCGCAAAGAGCTCAAGCAGTTACGGATGGAGAATGATATTTTAAAGCAAGCAGCGCTGATAATAGGACGAAAGTAGATGTCATTTTAGCCAACAAAGACAAATACTCGATATCAGCAATGTGCATCGTCCTACAAATT
>NZ_CDHP01000054.1:0-21559 GCF_900002895.1 Ercella succinigenes
AAACCGGGCATTATGACGTTTGGAAAATGACAGCCCTGTTTCCAACAGCTGCTGGAAACCGATTTTCTGCTTGAATGCTTCAATGTATGCCAGTGAAGCGCGGTTTGTGACCGTAGCGTTGTCGAATTTAGCTGGAAGAATTGTTTCTGAACGGTTTATTGTGGGTCGATTTTGTGCTAGACTCATGGTAACAGGCGGCCTTTCTTTGGATTTTGTTTTCTTTGCAGTTACATTTTACCAAAGATGCAGCCTGTTTTTATATGTAAAATTATTTTCACCCTATTCAATTGTCAAAGTACTACTAACTCTATGGTTTCCAGCTTTTTGAACTGGCTACCTGCCGATTACAGGTTGATATAAATTTTCAATTTCTTCCTGAGACATTGTAACGGGAAGATTTGAAGGACTGCCACTGGAAACAGCTGCTGCAGCCATTCCTGAAATACTATTGTAAAAAACTTCCTGATCTATACCGTAATCTTTAAGCTTCGGTATATTTAATCTCTCAGACAAACTAACAAGTTGATCAATCAATTTTCCTGCAGCTGCTTTATCATCATCATTTATCTCGGAAAACCCTGCTGCTTTTGCAATCTCTGCCAAAACACCTGCGCATTCAGTTTGAATTCTTTTCATACATCCAGCTAACAACATCGCATTAGAAATACCATGTGGTACATGAAAAATCGCTCCTATCGGCCGGCTCATCCCATGAACTACTGTCACAGAAGAATTATTGATACAAATACCGGCCTGACAGGCAGCTATCGCCAATTCTTCTCTTGCAGTTAGATTATCTCCTTGATCATAGGCAATTGGCAAAAACTCAAAAATCCTTTTAATTGCATCGAGAGCATATGGTTTAATCATTGGCGTTGCTTTTACAGATATATAAGCTTCGATAGCATGAGTAAGAGCATCCATGCCGGTTGCTGCCGTAACTGATGGCGGAGCAGTTACCGTAAACTGCGGATCTACAATTGCCATATCCGGCAGCAAATCATCACCTTTAAGCAAAAGTTTCGTCTTACTAACAGAATCTGTAATGACAGTAAATTTTGTAACTTCAGAGCCAGTACCGGCAGTTGTCGGTATCATAATAAGTTGGGGCAAATCCCCTCTGATCTCTTTGCCTGCAAAATCGATTATCTCTCCTTCACACACGGACATCAGAGCAATCGCTTTGGCACTGTCCAAGGGACTACCACCACCGATTCCTATGATAAAGTCACAACCGCTTTGCAAATAGAAATCCCGCCCTTTTTTTATCGTGATATCATCAGGTTCACCAACAATATCATTGAATAATTCATAGGATATCTTTAACTCATACAGCAGATCTGTTAATTTGCCGACAGCACCTGAAGCAGTAACATTTTTCCCAGAAACAATGAATGCTTTTTTACCCGAAACTGCAATAACTGAAGATGACTCCCTCAGAGCATTATTACCAATATAAAGATTTGGTGGTATTTTGAAATTATGTACCATAGCAGTCACCTCCTCTGAAAATTTTTCATGAATTCATTAATTATCCAACAGATACAAACAATCTGGATATTATCTACTAACACATTTATGATTTTGTAATATACTCTCTATCTACAATTGCCAAAACTTCATCCAGCTTTTCCATTTCCTCTTGCAACTGCTCAGCAGTTATGATCAATGGCGGTGCAATAAAAATAAAATTCTCATGCGTATATGTCATGAATTTTCTTTCTTTCAAAAGACCTAGTATTTTAGGCATAATACCCTGTGGATCACTCCCATATGGCACAAGTGCCTCTTTGGTTTTCTTGTCTTTTACCAGTTCTATACAGGAAAACAAACCAATATATCTTACATCTCCTACACATTTATGTTTAAGTTTTAAATCTTCCAGAAGGTCTCCTAAAACAGTACCTGTCTTTTGCACATGTTCTATAATACCGGCAGTTTCATAGTAATTTACACATGCCAGACCGGCTGCACAAGCAAGAGGATGTCCGCTATATGTAAGACCGCATGCTAATAAATTCTCGTCAAAATATTCTGCTATTTTACTGCTGACTGCAACTCCACCCAAAGGAACATAACCACAAGTCACACCTTTGGCAAAAGTAACGATATCTGGTTTTATATCATAATGCTCAAAGCCAAACATTTTCCCTGTGCGGCACCAACCAGTCATAACCTCGTCACAAATCAGAAGTATTCCGTATTTATCACAAATTGCTCTTACACCTTGCATATATCCTTCAGGAGGAATCAAAATACCATTTGAACCAGTGATTGTTTCAAGGATAATTGCCGCAATGCTTTCTGAACCTTCATAATGAATCTGTTCTTCCAGCTTTGCCAGATAAAAATCTGAAGCATCTTTCTCAGATATAAAACTAACTGGTTCACGATATATATAAGGATCGAAAAATTTAACAAAACCTGGAATACCAGGTTCTACAGGAAACCTTCTCGGCTCACCTGTAAGATTTCCGGCACCGAAGGAGGAGCCGTGATAGCTTCTGTAACGACTAAAGATTTTATTGCGTCCCGTATACATTCTGGCAATTTTGATAGCATTCTCATTTGCCTCTGCACCAGCATTTGTAAAAAATATTTTTCCCATATTGTCAGGCAAAAGGCTGATGATTTTTTCTGCCAGTAAAGCTCTTGGTTCAGATCCCAAGGACGGACCGACAAAACAGTACTTATCAACTTGTTCCTTAATAGCATCACCTATTACTTTATTGGCAAAACCAAGATTCATATTGACAAGCTGTGACGACATATCAGAATATCTATTACCATCATAATCCCAGTAATATATGCCGTCTGCTTTCTGAACAGATACGGGATTTACCTGTTTTTGACGACTCCATGACTGCAAATTATATTTCTTTAATTTTTTATTGATTTCAACACCTGTCATTTGATTCTGCCTCCTGAATATATATCATTAGAAATAGCAAAGACGGCAATGTGGGTTTAAAGCCACATTGCCGTCAAAAACTAGATTTTCTATCTGTTTGACATAGTATAATTCAATAATAATGCAAAAACAACCCAACAAAAAGCTAAAAAAATATAATTTCTGCCGTTTGAATATATGCAAGTCACATAATATCATATTGCATTTTACAACTATCAAGATCGATTTTAAGCTTTAATTCATCTTCAGACTGCAATAAAAGATTGCAAAAGCGTCATTTACAAGCATTTTGACAAGATTGTAAAAATTCAAATTTTGTGCATATTATATCTTTATTATGAATATATATAACCAAATTTCTCATGCTTACTGTGCTGGACTTTCTTTTAGTTGAGGAATAACACGCCGCATAGTATAAGCAAGAGAGATAGCAACAAGAGCCTTAATTATATCAAAAGGTATAAAGGGGAAAACACAAATAGACAAACTTGCCAGAAAAGTATTTCCTGTTACAAGTACAAACTGTATTGTTCCCATTAGATAACAAATAGCAAGACCAATTATACAGGCTAAAAATCCTTGAGCAAACTCAAGTAATTTATGCTGTGCTCTTTTCGCAGTTATTAGACCAATAATAACAACTACTACCAGGTATGAGGTTATATATCCACCTGTAGGTCCAATAATCATGCTGAAACCACCTCTGAAACCAGAAAAAACTGGTATTCCTATAGCTCCCAAAAGAACATATATAGCAGTTGAGATAAAGCCTCTTTTCCAGCCCAGAAGCAATCCTGCCAGCATCACACCAAAAATAGCCATTGAAACAGGGACCGGGCCTATAGGAATTGTCATAACTGAAAAAACACACAGCACGGCAGCAAACATTGCACATAAAGTAAGATCACGGACACGATTTCTGTTCATAAATTTCTCCTCTTTTAACTTTTCTCTGATCTTAATTAATAGAACTATCAAAAATTCTGTTTTATTAGGTATACATATTAATATGGTTCGCACTGATTATAGCAAAACAAAACAGTTTGTCAACCTTGTCTTTTAGCAAGTTGACAAACTGACAAATAATTAATTCAACTATCCTATTGGAATATCTTCAAGAGTCAGACAAAGAAAGTAAAAAGCTGAAAAAGTTGTTTTTTAGAAACAAAAAAAGCCTTGATTTCTCAAGACTTTTTCTATGCAGCTTATTCATCTGCAATATGGTGGGGGAAGGTGGATTCGAACCACCGAAGTCGTCGACAACAGATTTACAGTCTGCCCCCTTTGGCCGCTCGGGAATTCCCCCATATGGTTGGTTTATTGGTGGGCCTTCAGGGACTTGAACCCCGGACCGACCGGTTATGAGCCGGTTGCTCTAACCAACTGAGCTAAAGGCCCATATGGATAATTTCTAGTTTCAACGGCTCTTCCGAACCGGAGCGACAAGGGAGATTATATATAACCAAGAGATTTATGTCAAGCTCTTTTTGTAATATTATTTCCTTGTATTTTTCCCTGATTTTTTGCTTCAGTATATCTACTGTTTTAAAAACCATTTTAAATTAGGAAATAGATATATTCCCGTCGGATCCATACATATATCTATCAGGAATATATCTTGATACTTTTTACAGATCCTGCACTAGCTGTTTGAACAAATTACCTCTTTCCTCAAAATGTCGGAAAGAATCAAAACTGGTTCCGGCAGGAGTTAAGACAACTACTTCTCCCTCTTTGGCAAGACTTTTCGCTTTTGCCACTGCATCTTCATAAGATTTGCAATGTACCAGATGTAACTCATTTCGATCTACATCATTTAATGCTGCTTCGTTAAGTATTATCTCTTCAATTTTATCTGCATTTGCTCCACAGAGAATAATTCTGTCACTCACGCTTACTATCGCCTTCCCCAGGCCCGTATAATCGCATTTTTTATCCTGGCCTCCCATTATCAGCACAGCCTTCTCTGAACGATCTTTAAGGGCATTTAAAGCATTTATACTGCGATTAGGACTTGTATCTATTGAACTGTTGTAATATCTTACGCCCTCCACTTCCCTAACTAATTCCATTCTATGCTCTACACCACCAAAGGTTGTAGCTACTTCTATTATTGCTGCCGGATTTACATCTTTCCAGGTAGCAGTAATAGCAGCCAGATAATTTTCTACATTATGTCTGCCAGGAATGATTATCTCGCTTGAGTGAATTATATGTTCTAAATGACCTTTTTCATGCCAGCACAGCCAGCCATTATCAAGTACAGCACCTGGTTCGGTCGCAGACTGCTTACGGCTAAACCAGTTAACAAAACCTCTTGCTTCACTGCTAAATGAAGCAGTCTCATAATTATCGGCATTAAGTACGAGCAAACTATTAAAAGACTGATATAAAAAGATATTCTTTTTGGCATCAATGTATTCCTGATAATCACTATGAACATCAAGATGATTTGGTGAAATATTTGTAACAACAGCAATATTGGGACTTTTGCGCATACTCATTAGCTGAAAACTGGAAAGTTCAAGAACAACAGCATCATCTTCTTCTATCATGTCTATTCTATCTAATAAAGGTGTTCCTATATTTCCTCCCAAATGTACTTTCCAGCCAGCTTTTTCCAACATCAGGCTAATTAATGTGGTAGTAGTAGTTTTACCATCACTTCCTGTCACCGCCCAAATCTTTGCTGGACATAATTCCATAAAAACTTCCATTTCAGAAGTGATTACAGCACCTCTAGCTCTTTCCTGAAGCAGTTCGTCAACATCATTGCGCATTTTTGGCGTTCTGAAAATAATATCAAAGCCTCTTAGCGCAGACATATAATCGGAGCCTGTACTCCAGTTGAGAATGATACCATCATTTTCCATTGCTTTTTTACTTTGACTTAATACAGGATCATTATCCGGCAGCATATCAAAAGCAGTTATTTGTGCTCCCAGTTCATATATATATCTTATAAGGGGTCTATTACTGATTCCGACACCAAGCACGGCCACTTTTTTCCCTTTAATCATATTTTTGAAATCATTTAATTTTTTATTCATATTTGTTATTCGTTCCTTCCAAAGTACTCTTCAAATATTTTTTAAATCACAGTAAAATTCCTGTGATTTATATGCTAATTTATATTATATTCATAATGACTGCCCAATACAAACTAAAACCAAGTGTATTAAATAATTTACTACTTCATTTTCTAGCCAGGGATATTTTGATTCATCAAAGTTTTATTTGATTATCATCAATATATTTTTCATTGGTTTTGGTAAAGAGGGCTTGCATTTTTTCTGCCCTTGAGTTATGATAATCATCGTCCCGCGAGAATGGCGGAATTGGCAGACGCGCTAGCTTCAGGTGCTAGTAATCGTTAGGTTGTGCAGGTTCAAGTCCTGTTTCTCGCACCAAACATGAAATCCGAACTACTTTATCAATTTCGATTGAGAAAGTGTTCGGATTTTTTTGTGTTAGTTCAGCTGATTTTTACTTACCATTTATTTACTTGCTGAGTCAGTTTTTTTGTTTTTTCCTATTGTATAATTAAAATAAGATAGGCTGCAAGGAGACTCTCAATGTTAAATTTTTATTTAGGTTTACTTGATACAATTGAAGAAAAAAGCATAATGGAAGAAATTTCTTGTCACAAAACAAAGGTTTATATGTATATGGTACAAATACTAAAGATTGGATAAATTTATGAAAAAACAATTTTTTATTGCCTGTTCTTTACTAATAATTATTGTACTATTAGTTGGATGTACTAATATGGCATTCAAATATAAAGATTATTCAAATGCCGTATTGGTATTAGAACAATATCCTAAAAATGGCTCAGATGCAAAAAAGCAAGGAATAATTTATGCTACAAGTAGAATTACTTGGGTAGACAATATTGTTACTAATGTATTAGTATCTGCTACTTTTGAAAATGAAGCACAAGCAAAAGAGTTATTTCAATCTGTAAAATCAGAACAAGTAGAAGCATGGTTAGATGGAAACATTTTAAATTACTATATTTCTCCTGAAGTTTGGCAAATAGAGGGAACAACTTATCTTCAAGCATTAGAATTTTATAAAGATGATCCCTATCAAGAATGGGTTGTACTAAAAGAATATGAACCTTAACCATTAAAAGTAATGGAAGAAAATCAAGAAGCCTTCTACAAAGATGGTTCAAAAACCATTTCTTTGGATGATATAAAAAGTGTTCGGATTTTTTGGGTAGTTCAGCTTATTTTTACTTACCATTTATTTACTTGCTGAGTCAGTTTTTTTGTTTTTTCCTATTGTATAATTAAAATAAGATAGGCTGCAAGGAGACTCTCAATGTTAAATTTTTATTTAGGTTTACTTGATACAATTGAAGAAAAAAGCATAATGGAAGAAATTCCCTGTCACAAAACAAAGGTTTATATGGTTTTAGTTATAGAGAGCGTAGCAAAGAATATGTACAATAAGAGAAAAAAGAAGAAAACAATTTCTTATAATGAATTGGAATATGCAATTAAAGACGACAAAAATTTTGAAGATGATATTTCTTCTGAATTAACACAAGATAAAGTTATTCTATAGAGTTTGATGGTAGTGATAATAAAATTCTATTCGATGTTCCTGGTGCATTTTCAATTTGTTGTTTGAATAGTGGCAGAGAACTATATGTATTATACACAAATTCTGATGGCAATTTTGACATATACAAGCATTTTCAATAGTGGAGGTAACAAAATGGAAATTGGGAAAACAATCAAAAAATATCGTGAAGCAATAGGTGTTACACAAGAGGTAATGGCAAAACATCTTGAATTAAATATTTCAGATATAAACAGCTGGGAAAAAGGAAATGCATTTCCTGATATTTCTTTGTTATCCTCAATTGCTGAAATTCTTCATATTTCTACAGATACTTTACTAAACCACAATTACAACAATTTTGAACATAAGAGAAAGCAGGCAATGATATTTAGTAATTCTGGGCAATTTGGAAATGCTTATAAAACATACGAAGAATTACTATATGAGGGATATCAGCACATAAGCATGACTTTAAATGGAATTGTCATTTTAGCATTAGAGGAAAAAAACTTTGATAAGGCTAGCATGATTATAAAGAAAGCTCAAGGATTAGCCAAATTATTTGAATTTGGGCAATACCACGAAGTCTCACCTGCTCTTGAATTAGCCACATTAGAAAAAGATGTAGACAAAACACTGGAGATAATAGAACAAATGCTTGGGAATATTGAGAGTATATATGCTTTTACAAAATCTCCTCTTTATTCAAACATGAGCTTTAGCGAACCAAAAAAAGAATATATTGAACAGATTAGAGAGAATTTGCTGAAATTATTTAGAGATCAGGAAACTTATTCATATATGAAGGATAGTAAGCGTTGGAAAGATTTAGTTGATTAAATAATAAAAACTCTTGACTGTAAACAGGCTTCACAGATTATCATTGGTAAGTGTATGGAGGTGACAAAATAATATGACAATAAAAGAAATCGAAATACTTACCAGTATGGAACGAGGAAATATAAGATTTTATGAACGCGAAGGACTTATAAATCCCCAGCGTATGGATAACGGATATAGAAACTATTCAGATACTGATTTGCAAATTTTATTGCGAATTAAATTACTGCGTAGTCTTCATATATCATTAGATGAGATTAAGGAATTGAAGGATGGCAACTATAAATTATCAGAAGTATTAATTAAACAAATAAAAGTATTGGAGCAAGAAAAGCAGGATTGTCTTTATGCACAGGACGTATGTAGATCTATAAATGAAGAACAATTAAATTTTGCAACTCTGGATGCAGCAAAATACCTTGATAAAATCAGGCAGGCGGCAGAAAAATCAAACAGTCAATATTTCACAGTTAAAGGAGATATGCTTCCACAAGTGTTCCACCCTTGGCGCAGATTTTTGGCCAGAGCAATAGATTTTTTCATTTATCAAATAATTTGGTCAATTTTTCTTGCTTTTATTTTACAAATTAATTTGTCCGCCAGAAGCTCATTGGGAAATCTACTTGATTCTTTTATAGCAGTTATGATAATGCTGTTTTTGGAACCGCTATGGCTCCATTTTCTTGGTACTACTCCTGGCAAAGCAATTTGGGGACTTAAAATCGAAAATGCAGATGGTAAGCATCTTTCTTATAAAGAGGGTTTAGAGCGCACTTGGAATGTTATAGGTTCTGGGCTGGGATATAATATTCCGATTTATAATTTAATACGCCTTTGGAAAAGTTATAAAATATGCAGCGAAAGTGAAATACAACCTTGGGATGTTTCAATTTCTTATTCTATCAAAGATACAAAAAAGTATCGTAATATGGTTTATGTGGGTGCATATGCAGCAGCATTTGCTGCTTTAATCCTAATACTTTCCGCTCAAATGCTGCCACCTCAAAGAGGAGATTTGACAATATCACAGTTTGCAAAAAATTATAATTATTATGCAAAATATCTAGGCGTTGATTTTGGCAATCAATATCTGGACGAAAATGGTAAATGGGTAAAAAAAGAAACTGATGAAATGATTTATATTGAATACAGTTATAGTGAAACTCCTGAGTATAATTTCGAGTTAGAGAATGGGTATATAAAAGAAGTTTCATTTGATGTTCAAATTAGAAATAATCAAGACTATCTTGGTTCATATGACACACTAATGATTCTGTCTTCTCTTGCTTTCGTTGGTGCACAAGACGAAATGAAGCTATTATCAAGGATACCAAATCGAATAATAAATCAAATTGAGAATAATAGTTTTCAAGATTTTCAGTTCACAGAAGCCGATATTTTATTCTCTTGCGATACAGATTATTCAGGCTATACAAACCTGGATCTTGGTTTTCTTTTACCTGAAGAAAATATTAAAGAAAATTATTTCAGCATCAGTTTTTCTATGATTAAATAATTATTCTTTTATAACTATTGCTATCAACCTGTTGGTTTTGCCACAACTATACTGTATAGTAAAATCTAAATATGAAATCAAATAACAGGACGTGGAATGAATAGTAGTACAACTCAGAATAAACCTTTGATGAGAATTGCTGTTAGAACGCTGGTAGAATCTGTCTATAAACAAGGCGGTCTGATACATGATTCTATGAAAAGTGAAGCTGCTGAAGGAATCAGACTTCATCAGTATTATATTGATGCTGTAAAAAACAAATATGGTAATGCCATATTATCAGAATATCCTTTAGAGGCTCTCTATGAGCATGAAGATGTCAATCTAAAGTTAAGTGGCAGATGCGATATAGTACATTTGAAAAAAATTTCTTCCTCCAGCGATTTTGATAGCAACAATAAAGAAAGTGTCCATACCGAAATATCTGATAAAAGTCCTGACAGCACAGTAATTGTGACTGAGATAAAAACGCATGGTTTGCCTGATCACAAATTGCCAGCAGGCGGCGATCTGCTGCATTGGGCTCAGCTTAAATTATATGGTTATATGTATTTGCGGGAAAACAAAGGTAAAAGCCTTACTTTGGAGCTTGTATATCTTAACATACAGGACAGATCGCGGAAATTATGGCAAAAAAATTTCAGCATCATTGAACTGGAGGAGTTTTTTTGTCAAACCTGTCAAAAATATATGGAGATTGCTGGTCAGCTTGCTGTCTGGCAAAAACTTCGTGACAAGAGTGCCTGTGATGTAACTTTTCCTTATCAGACAATTAGATCTGGGCAAAAAGAGCTGATGAAAGAAGTTCTTGCGGCAATAAGGCAAAAAGGTGTACTGTTTGCTCAAGCACCTACAGGCACCGGTAAAACCATGTCTACTGTCTTTCCTGCTGTCAGAGCACTAGGCCACCATTTGACGGATCATATTTTTTATCTTACTGCTATGACTTCTACCCGTCAGGCAGCGGTGGATGCCTTAAATGATTTAAGAGCAAAAGGGCTTCATATCAGAAGTCTGGTTCTTTATGCCAAGGAAAAAATCTGTTTAGAACCAAAAATCTTCTGTGATACTGCTAATTGCCCTTATGCCATCATGTATTACACAAATTTACCTGATGCTATCAGAGCATTACTGCAGCTTGAAGAAATAACTTTTGAAGATATTACGGCTTGTGCCAGACATTATCATGTCTGTCCCTTTGAATTATCTCTGGATATTTCATTATATTGTGATTTTATAATTTGCGATTATAATTACGCTTTTGATCCCAGAGTCAAACTTGATCGTTTTTTTGGTTCTCAGCCTCGTAATGCTGTTCTGTTGATTGATGAAGCTCATAACCTGCCTGCTCGTTCAAGAGAAATGTATAGTGCTCAGATTACAGAAAAGCTTATTGACGATGCTGTCAAACAATTAAACGAATTATGGCCGGACAAAACCGAACCGCCTGCTACTGTGAAATATCTGCGAAACGGATTAAATCAACTGTCTGCTTGGTTTAATTCTCTGCGTGAAGAAATCACTGCTGTTCAGCCTCAGACAGGTTTTGAAAAGGTAGAAAAAAATTGTAAAGCTGAAGACAGCATGAAAACAGCTGGTTTTTTGGCTATGAAAAAAAAGCCGCAGGCCTTTATCTCAGCAGCAGGACGCTGCAGCTACTTCATCAGAACTTTATTGGATGAAGTTATGGATCTGCCTGAGAAAAAAATCTGGACTGATCTATTGTTTAGTCTGTTATTTTTTGCCAGAATAGCAGATATGTTTGATCGCGGACGACATATAACTACTTTGAAGCTTGCTGAAACAGTTGGCGTAAAGAGTAAAACAGATCGTCTTGTACTTGAATTATTATGTCTTGACGCTTCGGATTTTGTTACAGATGCTTATTATCAGAAGAGGCCTGCAGTTTTCTTTTCTGCTACCTTATCGCCTCTTTCGTATTATATTGGACTTATGGATAGTAAAGCTGCCAATGACCCGCCAGAACAGCTTATACTCCCCTCACCTTTTCCGCAGGAAAATCTGCTGCTTTTGGTTCATTCAAACATATCGGTCAGATATAAGGATCGTGAAAAAACAATGCCGGAAATACTTGAGCTGATTCTAAGTGCGATTAGGCAGCATACCGGCAATTATCTGGTCTTTGTTCCATCTTATGCCTATTTACGCAAATTCCGTAAATTACTTAAAATAATTAGTCCATCAGACATGGACTGTCTTTTGCAGATACCTGGTATGTCCGAAGAATTAAAACAAAAATATCTGAGCAGATTCAACAAACATGGCCAAAAGACACTTCTAGCAGTTGCTGTTATGGGTAGTTTTTTTAACGAAGGAATTGATCTTGCTGGAGACAAATTAAGTGGTGTTATTATTATTGGAACCGGCATGCCGCAATTATCGCCTGAAAGAGAAATATTGAAGCAATATTATGATGCCAGCATCGGCAGCGGCTTTGCTTACAGTTACATTTATCCTGGATTCAACAAGGTGCAGCAAGCAGCAGGCAGAGTAATTCGAGGAGAAAATGATCGTGGCTTTGTTCTTCTGATAGACGACAGATATGAAAAATATGAATACAGGCAGTTGTTCCCACATGAATGGATGCCTTTAACAATGGAGAATACGGAAGAGATATGTGAAACAGCTAGTCAGTTCTGGGATACCTAGTTTGGTTTTTCCAGTCTGTTTCTTTATGAAATTATTTGATTGAATTATCCTTTTTAAAAAACAATCAGGTTATATCATTTAGCATATCAAGCCTTGTATACTTTTTTTCCATCTGATTTGTTAGATAATTTTCAGAAAAATTGATTATTTCTTTTTTTATTTCTGCTTCAAGCTCAAAACTAAAAATATTCTGGACAGGTTTTTCAAGAACATAATGTAAGCAGGCAAGTGCACCGCCTGATAAGTTGATGAAATTTTTGCCAGCAGATCTGAAACAAGAA
The DNA here is from genome assembly GCF_900002895.1 of Ercella succinigenes. Lineage (NCBI taxonomy): Bacteria > Bacillati > Bacillota > Clostridia > Eubacteriales > Oscillospiraceae > Ercella > Ercella succinigenes. The sequence continues at coordinate 12,794 of NZ_CDHP01000054.1, forward strand.
TTTGAGCCGCAGAAAATAGCAAGAGAAGTAAAAGAAAATACAGCAGGAGCTGTTACATTTTGGTGGCAATGCTTGCAAATGTCAACCGGCGGCCGCATGCCTGCAATGGTTAGAAGACGCAGTTGAGCAATATGTACTATCAGCAAAGGATCTTCATGAACCTGCAGCTTGTAAGCAGAATAAGCCCACAATTCGTAAGCAAGGCGTTCCGGCAAATCATCTTTTAAGATATCACTAAAAACTTCCGCCAGATGTGCTGCACAGATCAAACGAACTATATCCTGATGCAAGGCCATAAAGGATTCCACCAGATCTGCAGAATCAACCGTATATCTGCCTTTATAAGAAAAAATCTGAAAATCAGACAATGCAAAAATCTGTGTACTTGCAAGCAGAGGGCTTTTGGCTCGTCTTGCTCCACGGGCTGATGCTGTGATCAGCCCGTGGTCTGCTGTTAATATATTTATAATTTTATCTGTTTCGCCTACAGGCTGTTCGCGCAAAACAAATCCGCGTACAACTATATGTGACATAAAAAATCAATCTCGGCTTTCATATCCCAGGTCGTTGAGAATACCTTTGCGGTTACGCCAGTCCTCTCTTACCTTTACAAAGATCTGTAAATAACAGGAACAATCAAGCATTTTCTCTATTTCCAGTCTTGCACCACTGCCGATAGCTTTAAGCTTTTGCCCTTGTTTACCAATTACAATACCCTTATGTGTGCTTCTTTCACATAAAATGGCAGCATTAATAGAAACATGTTTTCTTTTTTCGGGATCTTCTTCGTCAAAAATCTCTTCAAATGATTCAATTGCAACTGCTGTTCCATGTGGTATTTCTTCATGAGTCAATCTTAATATTTGTTCTCTAATCAATTCAGCAGCAAGCATGCGTTCAGTTTGATCAGTATAAGAATCTTCTGGAAAATATCTTGGTCCTTCTGGAATAAGCTTTTTGATTTCAGCAATTAATTCATTGACACCATCTCCGGTTTTTGCCGAAACAGGTACCATTGCGGCAAAAGGAAATGTTTTATTAAATTCCGCCATCAAGGGCAAAATATTTTCTTTTTCCGCAATATCTACTTTATTTATAACAAGAATAACCTTCTTTTTGAAATGTGCGGCAATTTCCAGTATTTTTTTCTCAAGAAGGCTGACACGAGGTTCAAATTCTGCTTCTATCAGCAATAACACCAGATCAGTTTCCGACATAGCCTGTCTGGCAGACTTAACCATATAATCACCTAGTTTTGTTTTAGGTTGATGAATTCCAGGTGTATCAAGAAAAACTATCTGAGATTCATTATCGTCATAGATTGCCCTGATAACCTGTCTGGTGGTTTGTGGTTTTGGCGATGTTATTGCCAGTCTGGAACCTGAAATCTGATTAAGTAATGTTGATTTGCCTACATTCGGTCTGCCTATTAATGAAACAAAACCGGAACGAAACTGTTTGTTCTCCATACAATCCTCCAAATTACCCTTCTTGGTCTACCTTTTTATATTTACTGTATTCATGCTGTCTTTTATATTTAGTTTTATTATCACTTATTCGCCTTTAATTGCTCATCTTTCAATATTCAAAATACTCATGATTTGATTTTGCTTAGCTATCATTATTCTTTCTTCTTCTTCTGTCATATGATCATAACCTAAAAGATGTAGCATAGAATGAGCTGTCAGGAAAGATATTTCTCTTATGATACTGTGTCCGAAATCTTCAGCTTGTTGTTCTGCCTTTTGAAGATTTATCATAATATCTCCTAGATTTAAAACTTTTGCTCCCTTATCATATTCAAAATCAGCGACAGTAAGATCTGCTTGTAATTCTCCTTGATACATGTCAAGCAAGGGGAATGACAATACATCGGTAACCTTATCTGTCTGTCTGAATTGACGATTGGCCTTCTTAATAGCAACAGGTCCGACAAAAGTTACGCACACCGATACGATTATACCTTTTTCTATCCATTCTTGACAGCATTTCTCATAAGATAAAATCGCTTCAACTGTTTTTTCTATTAGTTTTTTTGATTCGGAAACGGAATATTTACTTTGCCGGTTGTTGAACAGAACGTTCTTCAGGATACTTCACCCTTTCATGGAAATGCCCCGCATAAACTTGCAGGAACGCTTTTATTATTACTTCGACATCGTGAAAAGACAATCCAGACTGAACCAGTTGATCCTGTTCATTTTTGCCTTTAATAATTTTTCTAATCAAACTTTCAAGTTCATCAAGTTTTGTCAAGCCAGTTGATTTAACAGCAGCTTCCACAGAGTCAGCCAGCATAATTATTGCTGATTCTCTGCTGCTCGGTATAGGACACTGATATTTAAATTTATTAGGATCAGGCATATCTTCGCTATTTTCTTCTGCTATTTTTTTTGCTTTATGATAAAAATAAGCCTGTGATGAAGATCCGTGATGCTCATGTATCATTTTTAGAATTGGAGCAGGAAGGCGATAGCGTTTGCCAATTCTGACACCAAGATCAGGATGACTTAAAATGATATCTGCACTTTGTTCAGGTGGTAAATAATCATGAGGATTCTCTCCTTGCTGGTTTTCCGTAAACATAATCGGATTTTCCAACTTACCTATGTCATGGTAATATGCGCCTACTCTTGCCAGCAGAGGATTTGCTCCAATGGCATCGGCAGCAGAATCAGCCAAATTGGCTACCATCATGCTGTGTTGGGAAGTCCCTGGAGCTTCAACAAAAAGTCTTCTTATAAGCGGATGTCCAGGTTGAGAAAGCTCAATAAGCCTTAATGGTGAAACAGTATTAAACATCATCTCAAACAAGGGCATTATACCTATAGCGGCGATAACAGACAAAGTACCGCTGATAGCTGTATATCCAGCTTGAATAGAAATAGCAGACCAACCTTCTTTTTGTAGAAGACCATAGGCAAAAGCAATTGCCAGATTTGTTCCTGCTGTCATGATAATTATGAATGCATAATTATCGCGTCTTGATATTCCCTTGGTAAAAAGACCAGCTACAGCACTGCCTCCGATAGCAATCAGAGGGAACAGATTATCAAAACCAGTCATAGGCATGATCGCCATTATTAGTAAAGTAGTCATTAACATTGATGTTCTGAATCCAAAATATGCAGCTATTAAAACAGCAGAAAAGTACACCGGCGGAGTCAGCGGGTAATCACGAACGAAATAAAAGGAAACCGCCAATGGCAAAAGAATTGCCAAAATAAGAGATATCCTGCTACCCGCATGTTTTAGAATTTCAGGTTCAAATTTTTTCAGGTAAAAAATTGCTACCGCAATAAGAATGAGAAGAAGCGATACAATACCGAAAAAATGACGATAATCAAAAGATCCGCTATCGATTAGATCAAGCTCTTCCAGTAAAGCATATGTTTCATCTGTAATTATCTCATCCATCAGAACTATTCTGGTTCCACGTTCAATCATAACAGGATTATTTTGTACACGATCATAAGCAGCCTGTCTGGCATTATTAGTTGCAACAGCATCAAATACAACATTAGGTTTTAGAATCAGACCAAGGCAACGTTCAATCAGACCTGCGTCTTCTTTATAAAAAGTAAGAGATTCGGAAAGCGTCTGAATTTTCTGGCTAAGATCAAGTCTCAATTGAGCATTATCAACAGGTTTGTTCATAATCAAGCCTGTTAAAGAATCAATATTTCCAGTCACACTTTCAAATCTTGTCTGTTCCATCTTTATCAAAGATAAAGCATCATCTGCCAAAATAACAATCTGTAGTTTTTCGTTCAGTTCTTGAATAAGTGAATCTGCATAAACCTGAGGATCTGGCGGATTTACCGGATTATTTGTAATCGGATTATTCTCTGTTTCATTTTCTGCTTCTGCATCTATCGCCTCTTGGGCAGCTGCAGCTTCTGCTTCTGCATCCAGTAATTCCTGACGATGCTCTGAAATGATCTCTATCATCAAATCTTTAGCTGCAACAACTTCACTGACAATCTGCTCTGATCTAAGCATTACATCTGAAACTTCAGCCGCAGCCTGCTCAGCACGCAAATTTGTTTCAATCGGATCACGTATACTTCTTGGCGCAGTAATATCATAGGGACTGGCATCACCTGGATTCAGCTGATATTTCTCAGGAATGGAACCATAGTAAATTGCCATGACAATAGCAAAAAACAAAATAGGGGCTATAAGTATTAGAAAGACTCTTTGTACACTTTGTGATAATTTCAGCATAAGTGATCAGTTTCCTTTCTTACCTGCCTTTTCATAAGCACAGATTATTCTTTGCACCAGCGGATTTCGCACCACATCACGCTGTGTCAATTCAATAAAGGCAAGACCTTCAACCTTATTTAAAATTCTTCTGGCTTCAATCAAACCAGATCTCTTGTCGCGAGGCAAATCAATCTGAGTAATATCTCCTGTGACAACTGCCTTAGATCCAAATCCCAGCCGGGTCAGAAACATCTTCATTTGTTCCGGAGTTGTATTCTGGGCTTCATCAAGAATTATAAAAGCTTCGTCAAGTGTACGTCCTCTCATATATGCAAGCGGCGACACCTCAATCAAACCTTTTTCCAGATTACGCAAATACTGGTCTGTTCCCATTAATTCATGCAAGGCATCGTATAATGGTCGCATATACGGATCTACTTTATTTTGCAGATCACCTGGTAAAAAACCAAGCTTTTCTCCTGCTTCTACCGCAGGTCTTGTTAAAATTATACGTGATACCTGTTGTGCCCGGAATGCATTTACAGCCATTGCTACGGCAAGAAAAGTCTTACCGGTTCCTGCAGGCCCAATGCTAAAAGTAATATCATTTTTAGATATTGCCTCTACATACTGTTTTTGACCAATAGTCTTGCTGCGGATAGGTCTGCCCTTGGCAGTTACACAAACGCTGTCGGGGGAATATGCCGTAACCTGATCCATCAGCCCTTCCTTGGCAGAATCAGTAAGATAAGTAACAAGCTGCAGATTAACAGGATGACCTTGCCTGTTCATGTCCAACAGTCTCTCACAAACTGCCGCAGCTTTTTTTACATTATCATCTTCACCTTTTATTATCAACCCGTCTTGCGTAACCTCTATACTTACCTCAAGAAGTTGTTCAATCACAGTAAGATGTCCATTATAACTGCCAAATAATTCTACTGCATTCTGTGCATGTTCTAAAGTGATTCTTTTTTCCATTCAAATCCTCTACTTATTTATTATTGACCGGAAGGCATCAGCAGGTCAATTTTGAATGCTATACTGTCCTCGCTTAGGGCAGGTATAGTTAATTCCTCTACTGTCTGTATTGAAATGTCGTACTGATCAGCACTAAGATCAGTTTGTACAGATTTTTTTACCGTATCAAGATATGACATAAAATACTCTTCCCTATTAGGATCTGTAATTGCTTTAATTTCAAATACAGATCTGCGGTCAAAGTTTTTGCCGTTAATAATAATGTCCTGATTGCTTGCTCTTATCTCCGACATAGCTACAAGACGTTCATCGTTTATTGATATAGCCTGTGCACCTACAGCCCGCAACTCATTTACAAACTGCCTCAAAACACTATCTCTTATCATAACGTCAGGGGCACAGCTTACCCTGATTATTATTCCATAATTACTAACTTCTCTTAATCCCGCAAATGTAGCTGATCTTTCTCTCTCTCTAATAATATTTTCTACATAGGCATTACCGGTAGCATAATCTTGCTCCAATAATTCAATATACGAAAATAATTCTGCATTTCTTTGCGATAACTCTTCGTTTTTCCTGGTATATTCAATCAAATTATTATATAAATCTTCCATCCTTTGCTCAGTTACATTGTCCACATTAACATTTTTCATCTGTAAAGCTATCAGAATGCCCAGAATCATACATATGACTGTAAAAGCAATGGATCTTATTGCATTTGTTCTCATTTATTAACAACCTCCAGCAGATTAATGTATCGGTCAAAATTATCAGCCTCGGCAAAAGGAGGTATCACTATCTGCTCCTTTTTTTCAACTTCTATGATTACACCTATTTCAGGAATTTTCAGCTGATTTAAAACCTGATCTTCCAGTGCGGCTGTTTCCATCAATTCTGCAGGTCCTATGGCAGAAATAACGTATGGTGGAGTCATTCTCTCCCTGTTACATAATATAGTCGGCCCGATACAGTAAATATATGAAGAGTTTACAAGCCTCATTCCATTTATAGAAATAGCAGCAGCTCCGTTATTTATCAGCAAATTAACCACATGACGTATATTTCCGTCATGAATGATCGACGCAACAGGATCCTTTAACGGATCATAACCTGGCTTGTCATCAAGAGTAACTACTATGCCTTCCCCCGTAACCTCTGTAAAACCCGCAAGAATTCTTATCCTATTAATCTCACTTGATAATTCTTCGTATCCCTGCTGGTCCAGTATGGTGTCAATTGCTTCATCTCTCTGACTTACCAGACGCTCATTTTCGGCCAACAGTTGCTGATAAGTTGCTTCAAGCTTAATTATTTCCTGCTGAGTTTCAGTATATTGTTCATTAAGACTACTCTTCTTATAATTCTGTTGAACAGAACGAATATGCGTGCTCACAATTGCCCCAAACAACAAGAAAAGAACAAAGAGCATTATTTTATATTTATTTTTATCTGAAAATAACCAGCTGAAATATTTGCTGTTTTTCAGAGATTTTTTCTCTTTCCTTATTATTACTTTATTCTTTTTATTTTTTTTATCAGTCATTCAAGTTGCTCCAGCAAATCTTTAAACCACACAGGCAATGGACTTTCAACTTTTAGAATATCACCCGTAACCGGATGTTTAAAACTTAATCCGCATGCATGCAAAGCCTGTCCTTTTAGTCCGAAATCAGCCCTGCCTCCTGCATATAAAGGATCTCCCAGAACCGGATGTCCGGTATATTTCATATGCACCCTTATCTGATGAGTTCTGCCCGTTTCCAGTATAGTCTCAAGATAAGAGGCTTTTACAAAGCGCTCTAACACTTTAAAATGAGTAATTGATGGTTTGCCATCAGCAACAACAGCCATACGCTGACGATGCTTTTTATCACGCCCTATCGGGGCATCTATGGTACCTTTATCTGATGGTATTTGTCCATAAACTACTGTTCGGTAAGTTCTGATTACTTCATGCTTTCTGATCTGATCTGCAATACTGCTGTGAACCTGATTATTTTTCACTACCAGAAGCAGACCCGATGTATCCTTGTCTATTCTGTGCACTATGCCCGGTCTTATAACTCCGTTTATATCCGATAATTCACCTTTGCAATATTCAAGCAATGCATTTACTAATGTTCCATCCTTATGCCCTGCAGCCGGATGAACAACCATTCCCTGAGGCTTATCAACTACCAGAAGCCACTCATCCTCATAAGCTATTTTCAGATCTATTTTCTGCGGTTTTATACTTATCATTTCAGGTTCGGGTACAGATACCACAATACTCGATCCTTTTTCCAGCCTGGTAGAAGGTTTTAACTTAGAAACACCTTCTACTATAATCATTTTTTGTAAAATCAGCTCATGTATATATGATCTGGACAGCTCAGGCATCTGATCTGAAATCCAGGCATCAATTCTTTTGCCACTGTCATCCATTATAAGATCATAACGATTCATTTATTGTAACCTCTTCAACATTATCTTTATCATTGTTATCAATATTATCGGTTGTGTCATCAGTATTAACAGACTCGTCTTTTTTATCAGCACTCTTTTCAATAATACTCTCTTTTTCTGACGAAGCTTTCGCCTTTGGTTCCAGAGAAAAAGGATGATCAATAATACGGTGATCGGTAAACAGAAGTATGCACAAAAAAATCGTGGAACAGACAATCAGAATATCTGCCAGATTAAAAGTAGGAAAAATATATGAACCGAAATGGAAATCAAGATAATCGGTAACACTTCCCTGGAACACACGATCTATCAGATTACCAATACTTCCGGCAGATAATAATGCCAGACATACCTGCAGTTTCCTAAAAGGTGTACGAAAAAGTATATATAATACAACTATTGTCACAAGTGCAGAAACAACTGACAAAAAGTAAATACCCCAATCTTTGTCTGCCAGAAAACTCCAAGCAGCACCAGTATTCTGCTTATTAACCAGATAGAAAAAAGACGGTATAACCGTGATGACATCTCCTGATCCTAAATTCTGTACAACTATATATTTTATTATTTGATCTGCTCCTGCCAAAAGAATTATAATTATTGCCCAGACCATACCCACAACTCCTCTATTCCCACATAAGGGTGATATATATTTGGATTACTCTGTCCGCTTACTCTATCTCCATATGCTAAAGCAGCATACGGAAGATATAAACCTGTAATCGGCAGGTAGCCAGTTCAAAAAGCTGGAAACCATAGAGTTAGTAGTACTTTGACAATTGAATAGGGTGAAAATAATTTTACATATAAAAACAGGCTGCATCTTTGGTAAAATGTAACTGCAAAGAAAACAAAATCCAAAGAAAGGCCGCCTGTTACCATGAGTCTAGCACAAAATCGACCCACAATAAACCGTTCAGAAACAATTCTTCCAGCTAAATTCGACAACGCTACGGTCACAAACCGCGCTTCACTGGCATACATTGAAGCATTCAAGCAGAAAATCGGTTTCCAGCAGCTGTTGGAAACAGGGCTGTCATTTTCCAAACGTCATAATGCCCGGTTTGGCACAGCCAACATCATCGATTTCATGGTTGATGCAGCGGTCTTGGGACTATCGCGTTTTAA
>NZ_CDHP01000055.1:0-35235 GCF_900002895.1 Ercella succinigenes
ACATTCGGATAATGGCAGCCCTATGAAGGGTGCAACTATGCTCGAAACACTCTATGAGCTAGGTATTAAGCCATCTCGTAGCAGACCAAGGGTAAGTAACGATAACCCATATTCAGAATCAATCTTTAAAACTTGCAAATACCGTCCAAACTACCCCAAAAAAGGATTTTCCAGCCTGAATGAGTCTCGAAAATGGTGCAAAAAATTTGTAGAGTGGTACAGACATGAGCATCGCCATAGTGGAATACAATTCCTTACTCCCAGTCAGCACCATAATGGACTTGCCCAAGATATCTTAAACCGTAGAAAGCAGGTGTATGCTACCGCAAGAATCAATAATCCATTGCGGTGGAAAAATAATACAAGAGCTTGGAATCTTCAACCAGAAGTTTGGTTGAATAGACCAAAGAAAATTTCAGATCAATTGCGACAACTATCTTGACAACCACCGGCCCCCCCCTATATGTCATAATAGTTGTCGTAGCAAAAATGCAGAAAGGAACCCTTAAATGGAACCTGAAAAAAACAAGCAACGACACATAGTAGACCGGTCAAATAATGACCGAGAGACTACCCGATTGTTTTGAAAAAAACTGTTATAATTATTAAGGAACTTAAATAATCACTGTCTTATAATTAATAATAATTAAAAAGAAAATAAATGATTAGTATTTTATAACCAATATTTAATATACATGAGGTGCAAAAATCATGGAAATTGATGTAAAAAACAAATTACCACTTCAAGGTGAAAAGGTTAATCTGACAGCACTCTATAAAGAAGATTTGCCCGAGTTAAAGCTTTTTTTTGCTGATATTGCTGTTTTGCAATACTATCTTCCCACTACAGTAAGACCATATAATCTGTCTCAACTTGAAAAATTGATGCAGGAATGGAATGACGGTGTTACTTGCTTTGTTTTTGCTATCAGAGCTGATAATAAGCTTATAGGCATAATAAATCTGGATGATCTGGACTGGTCAAATTCTAATGCTGAAGTTGGGATTGCAATTACAGACAGAGATGTAAAAGGTAAGGGTTATGCCAGTGATGCTTTGCAAACTTTATCTGACTATGCTTTTAAGGAATTGGGTTTGCATAGGTTATGGGCAAGAATAATTGAAGATAATGAGGCGTCGATAAATTTGTTTAAAAAAGCTGGATTTGTTTCTGAGGGGAAAATGATTCAACATGTTCGAAGAAATGGCGTCTGGAAAGATATGACAGTGTGGGGACTTATTGTAAATAATGAAAATGATTAGATATTTACGATTTTTTAACGATTATTTACAGTATTACTGCAAATATACTGTGCAATTATGATTTATTAAGCTACAATAATACTCGATAAACAAAATACCCTGTTTGATATACATATATTTTACACCTTAATATAATTTATACTGCGTATTTTTATATTTATATTATATGTAAACAGGTGTTCAAAATAATCTCATAATTATATGACCTCAATTAGCAGGGGGGCGATGACTTTGATCAGGACAGTACTGACACTTAGGATGGGCAGCAGAGACATGCAGGACACCACCTTTCTGGTTAATGATACGCAGATAGGGTATCTGGCACCTGGAGCACGCAGAAATCATGTATTATCAAGCCATCGATATATACAATTGATAAGTGGTCTAAGAGCGGATCTATCCGATCCTGCTACTGCTGCAGGGGCACAAAGGGAGCAGCTGCGTTTGTGGCAGCGCTGCAGCCGTGATGTGCAGCAAAGAGGTTTATCAATTCTATCTCAAGCGGCTTCCCATTATAGAATTATTCCTGATTGGCTTATAGGTCTTGATAATAAGTATCTTCATGCCTGGCTGATGGATAGGTATTGTATATATCTTATGCGTGAGGGTGAATTATTCCAGGTTGAACCTGTTGCAAATCAGACTGCACGTCTTCCGGAACTATGGCATGGTAGTTTATATCAAAGCACGGTAGAAATTATGGAAGGGGATTATTATCTCTTTTTGCCGCCTGAATTTTTTGAAGCTGTTTCAGCAGAGGAAGTTCAGGAAATTCTAAACGGTATGCAGCAGCTTTCGGTAAAAATTAACGAATTGGTTGAACTTGCCAGAATCAGAGGGTTTGAGATGGCTGAAACCTGGATGGCTCTCCAGATTCAGCGTATTGAATTCGATTCGCAGCAGCCAGCTTCCCTTGGCGAGAAAATATCTGCTTTTACCGGACGCTTCAAAAAAACTAATCAGGAAGAACTAGCCAGGCAAAGAGCTTCAAATTCGAGTTTGCGCCAAACCTCTCTGGGATCAGATGCTGATCTGCAGGATAGAGTGCCTGATAAAAAACGTTTGGAAAGGGATGTTTATTCGGAAGATTTTCTGGATTCTGATTTTGAGCCAGATACTTTATTGCCAAAATCTCAAAAACCAAATGTGAGAGATAGTCATGGTGACAGACGTCCCGCTTCTCATAATAATCGTAGCAATTCTTATCGTGACAGACCGAGAGTTGCAGATGATGCCCGCAGGCGGGCTGCTCGTAAAGGACCTATGGCTATCTGGTCGAATTGGCGCAAAGAGCAAAGATGGCTGGCAGTGCTGCTGGCATTATCAATACTTGTACTTGCTGTATGGGGTATTAGTAGTCTTTTAACAGGAGATAAAGAGGATCCAACCAATGGAACTTCAACAACAGATCAGATAGCTGATCCAACTCCGACACCAATACCTCCTGCGCAGACGACAACGACTCCTCCTGTTGAAATAGAAATGGAAGTTATTGCCAGAAGCCTTAATTTCCGTGAAGCTCCAGGAACAGAGGCCGGACTCGTTACTACATTGTCCGAAGGTGAGCGGGTAGTAAAACTTGCTGAAGAAGAGGATGGCTGGCTTAAAGTAAGGCTTGAAGATGGTACTGAAGCATATGCTTTTGGAGAATATTTGAGCGAAGTAGAAGATTCTGATGAATCTGAGAGCTAATTATAGTCAAGCTGCTATTTGCTATTGATCTGCACGTGTATTATAATTATATGTCATTTAATTATAATACACGGAGGATATATATTTGTCTTTAATTAAAGTTGATTGCCATACACACACTATCTCCAGCGGACATGCCTATAGTACACTGCAAGAAAATCTGGAGTCTGCAATAACAGGGGGGCTGGAAGGTCTGGCAGTGACAGATCATGGCCCGGCAATGCCGGGAGGTCCTCATGAAATATATTTTATGAATCTTAGATCTTTACCAAGGGAATACAAAGGGCTTAGGCTTTTGCGTGGGGTAGAGGCTAATATTATCGATTATAAAGGTAAGATAGATATAAATAAATATCCACTTAAAACACTTGATTTTTGTATAGCCAGCTATCATGAAATATGTATTAAGCCCGGTAGTGTGTCTGATCATACCGTTGGTTGGTTGGCTGTTATTGAAAATCCCTATATTAATTTGCTTGGTCATCCTGGCAGAGGCCGTTTTCCATTTGATATTGAAACTGTTGTAAAAGCTTGTAAAACTTATAATAAAGCTATTGAGATTAATAATCACACCTTATCAAGATCAATAGATAGAGAGTTTTGCCAGGAAATAGCGCTTGCCTGCAAAGAGCATGGTGTTTACATAATGGTAAACAGTGATGCTCATTTTTCACCTTTGATAGGGCAGGTATCAAAGGCAGAGGAAATGCTCAATTCAATTGATTTCCCAAATGAATTGATCGCAAACAGAGACCTTAAAAGTCTCGACTTATTTTTGAAAAAGAATTAATCTCTGACAGGACGGAAAAATTCTAGATAATCACAGCAATATTCGTCGTTTCCGGCAAGAGATTTGGCAGCATTATAAAGTGACATCAGATCCTTATCGAGAGGATTACAGATGGCACTGTCCAAGCCCATTGCCATTGCCTGAATAAGAAATGCCTGATTAAGATATTTTCTTGCAGGCAGACCGAATGACAAATTACTGAGTCCTACAACGATATGAACATTTGGATGTTTGGTTTTTAAGAGCTTAATTACCTCCAGAGCTTCTTTGCCTGCCTGGTCGTCGGTTGCCAGAGGCCTGATCATGGGATCAAGCAGTATTCGGTCTTCAGATATGCCTTTTTCTTGCAATTTGGCAATGATTCTTTCGGCTATATCCATTCTTTGTTCTATACCTTCCGGCATTTTGTCCTCATCCATCAGAAGGGCTATTAGTGAAGAATCATAAGCTAGAGCCAGTTCTGATATTTTTTCAAATCTTTTTGGCTCAAGCGTTATTGAATTAAGCATCTGGTTTTTAAGCTCTGTTTTATTTAGAATGTAAGCGATTGTATCAGCATCTGGTGAATCAATTACAAAGGGAAGACCTGCTGATTTTACTGTGTTTGCCAGATAAAGCAAAACTTCTGCTTCTTCGTGCAGGAAAGTACCAGCGTTTATATCGAGGTAATCGGCTCCATTGGCGGCGATCTGTTTTGCTTGCTCAAGCAGCCATATGCTGTTTCTTTCTTTTAAAGCCTGTTCAACCTTTTTTATGGAACTGTTTAGATTTTCTGCAATAATATACAATTGTATATCCTCCTATACATTATGTTGTGCTATTTTATCAGAGTGTTTTTCTTTAAACGAATATTTATACTTTCAAAATTATGAACGATTATTTAATCCTGATTTTAACATGAATTCTTTGATTATTCCTGACCGGTTAAAGGGTGCTATCAGGTAAAAGCCGTCTACGTGGTCTTTAGCAGCTTCCGATATAGATAATATTTGCTCAAGTCCTATTTTTTCAGCTTCTTTTTTTGCCATATCCGGTTTGAACTGTTCAATCATATATTTTGGTATTCTTATGCCCGGCACTTCCTGATCCATATAAGAAGCATTACGCAAACTGACCAAAGGCATGAGTCCAAGCAAGACTGTAATATTCATGGCTCGAATTTCAGAAACCATATCCTGTATGCTTTGATCCCATATATATACAGGTTGAGTAAGTATCATGGAAGCACCTGTTTCTTTTTTGGCAGCAATTCTTTTTAATTCTATCTCCGGATTGGCAGCTCCCAGATCTGCCGCTGCTGCCAGTAAAAAAGGACTTTCGGCAAAAACATCCTGATTCATTTGTTTGGCAAGTGACAACAGGCCTGAACTGTTAACGTTAAAAACAGGTTTAACAAAGCCACGATCACTTTCCGGAATTCTATCTCCGGTTATTGCCAGAATTTGCCGTATACCTTCACTATGGGCTCCTAACATTAAACTTCGCAACGCGTTTACATTTCTATCTCTGCAGGTTATATGGGGAAGTACAGGCAGACCGGTTTCTCGATATATTCTGGCTGCTGCGATTATTGGATCGAGTTTTACTCTGGATAAAGGCGAATCGGCAATTGTAATTGCATCTATACCGCAATCAGATAATTCGGCAGCAGAATTGATCATTTTACCAAGATCGCTATTTTTGGGCGGATCAAGTTCACATACCGTAATAAATTCTTTGTTTTTTATTTTCTCTTGCAAATGTAAAGAAGTAAAACCGGTTTTTTTAACAAAAACTTTCTTTTTGTTCTTATCATATTCATTAGAAGTGAAACCGGTGCTAATATCAGAACAAGGCTGGTTGAGGTTTTTGTTCAAACCACCTTTTGAGATAAGATTGTTTAACTCCTTTATATGCTCGGGAGTAGTTCCGCAGCAGCCGCCTAGAATTAAAAGCCGAGGGTGATACAAATCCTGACTGCTGTCGGCAAAATATTTAGGTGTAGAACCAAAAACCATTCTCTGATTTTCCATGCGTGGATAGCCGCTGTTAGGCATGAGCGACAATGGTTTACCCGACAAAGGCAGACGGCAGATTAATTGTCTTAGATGTGTAGGGCCGACACCGCAATTCAAGCCTAGAATGTCAATTTCTTGCATCTGACTAATACGTTGATCGAGCTTATCAAGGGAAAGACCTTTTCTTGTATATCCGTCTGCTGAAATGGCAAAAGAAGCAAGAATTATTGCCTCGGGATTTTCTTGCCGGATAATTTTGCATAATGGCAGTAACTCTTCCGGATCAGCAAATGTTTCCAGGACAAAAAGATCTGCTCCTTCTTTTACAAAAGCCTTTGCCGCTGCCTGCCAAGCTTTTTCGCAAATTTCCTGTTCAACATCATATACAGGCCCAAAATCAGCGGCTGCCCATGCTGTTTCACCTGCTGCTTTTAAAGCTATTTTATAACCTGCTGCAGCTATTTCAGCTATCTTTTCAATTGAATCAGCAGAGTCAGGAGATATAATTGCAAAGGTATTACTTCGTAATAGTCTGGCACCGGCAGCAATATAATCTTTATGTATTTCAAGAATATCGTCAGGATTGTCTAAATTAGACATTTCACAATCAGATAGAGGTTTCTGATACTTATTTACATACCATGTTCCCATGGCGCCATCTGCAATGATCAAATTTTCTTTTAATAAATCTTTTGCTTTTTTCATAACAAGACCTCCTGACAGAATATTCTAGCACGATCATAGAAAGAAGCAAACTTTATGACAATTTTTTACCAAAATAGTCATAAAACAGCAAAATAATACTATACATAGAGTGCGATAGATAAAAATTCGAGAAAAAATAAAAAAATCATTTAAGGGGGTAGACAAAATCAAAAACCTGCGGTAAAATCATTGAGCGGGTTGGCACTGAAGACGTGCGGGTGTAGTTCAATGGTAGAACCTCAGCCTTCCAAGCTGATTGCGTGGGTTCGATTCCCATCACCCGCTCCAATTGATAAACCCGGTGGCGGCTATAAGCCGCCATTTTATCATATTTACATGGGTCTATAGCTCAGCAGGATAGAGCAACAGCCTTCTAAGCTGTGGGTCGGAGGTTCGAATCCTCCTAGGCTCACCAAAACCGTTCTCAGGAACGGTTTTTGTTTGCGTTTTTTGAATAGTCTAAGCTGTGATATAATGGTTCGGCGTATTGATAATATAAATCAGGAGGGAGCAAAACCCGTAACTGATTGTGCTTTTTAGATTAACAGGCATAATTCAGAGGTTTTGTGTGTGAGAATGAAAAAAAGCAAGGCATATGATAATGACAGCATTTCCTCATTAAAAGGAGCGGATAGGGTAAGGCTCAGACCGGGTGTTATATTTGGTTCTGATGATCTTGTAGGTTGTCAGCATTCATTTTTTGAGATTTTATCTAATTCAATCGATGAAGCCAGGGAAGGCTTTGGCGATACTATTGAAATCAGACGTTTTGCAGACGGATCTATTGAGGTGGAAGACTATGGACGTGGTATTCCGCTGGATTATAATACAAAAGAAGAAAGATTTAACTGGGAACTTGTTTATTGTGAATTATATGCAGGTGGTAAGTACACAAACAATAGCGGAGAGCTGTACGAGTTCAGTCTTGGCTTAAATGGTCTTGGCGCTTGTGCCACACAGTATGCATCGCAATATTTTGATGTTACTGTTTATCGTGATGGTCATAAATATGATCTGCATTTCGAAAAGGGAGAAAATATAGGTGGGTTAACCAAAACCCCTATTAAGAAAAAAAGAACCGGGACAGTTCAGCGTTGGCTTCCGGATAGAGAAGTTTTTACCGAAGTTATAATTCCTCTGTCTTTTTTTCAGCAAACCTTAAAACGACAGGCTGTTGTTAATGCAGGTATAACCTTTCGTCTTACTGATGATTCTACAGGTCAGGTAGAGGAATTTTGCTATCCGGAAGGCATTCTGGGTTATGTTAGAGAACTCGATGATGGTAAAGGTCTTTCTGAACCGATATCTTTTGATGGCAGCGGCAAAGGCAGAGATCGTAAAGATAAAGCCGATTATAAAGTTAAAGCTGAAATAGCTTTTTGCTTTAACAATGAGAAACCGGTTATAGAGTACTATCACAATTCAAGCTGGCTCGAATATGGCGGTTCACCCGATAAGGCTGTTCGCAGTGCAATGATTGCTGAATTTGATAAGCAAATAAAGGCTCAGGATAAATATAAAGGTAATGAATCAAAAATTACTTTTAATGATATTCAGGATAGTCTTATTCTAATTACCAGTTCTTTTTCAACACAGACAAGCTATGAGAATCAGACAAAAAAAGCAATAAATAACAAGTATATTCAGGAGTTCATAAATGAACTGCTTAGAAGTAAACTGGAGATCTGGTTTATTGAGCATAAAGCTGAATCAGACAGGGTAATTGAACAGATTCTGATCAATAAGCGTAGTAGAGAAAATGCTGAAAAACAGCGTCTTAATATCAGGAAAAAGCTGATGGGCAGTGTTGATATGGTTAACCGTATCAAGAATTTTGTTGACTGTCGTACACGTGATACAAACAAAAGAGAATTATATATTGTTGAGGGTAATTCAGCTTTAGGTTCTTGTAAAATGGGACGAGATTCTGAATTTCAGGCAATAATACCTGTAAGAGGTAAAATCCTGAATTGTCTTAAGGCTGATTATAATGCGATCTTTAAAAGTGACATAATAACGGATTTAATAAAAGTTCTGGGCTGCGGGGTGGAAATCCAAACTAAGCATAACAAGGATATGTCTACTTTTAATCTGGATAATCTGCGTTGGAATAAAGTTATTATCTGTACAGATGCCGATGTGGATGGTTTTCAGATAAGGACACTTATTCTGGCAATGTTCTACAGACTGGTTCCCACCTTAATTGAAGAGGGTAAAATTTTTATAGCTGAATCACCTTTATTTGAAATAACACAGAAAGTAAAAAAAGAAGAAAAAACCTGGTTTGCTTATAATGAAAGAGAAAAAAATCTGATTATGTCAAAAATAGGTGAAGATAAATGTCATATTCAAAGATCAAAAGGTCTTGGTGAGAACGAACCGGAAATGATGTGGCAAACTACTATGAATCCTGAAACAAGAAGACTGATAGAGGTAGTGCCTGAAGATGCTCAGAAAACACTTCAAGTTTTTGACTGTCTTCTTGGTGATAATCTTACTGGCAGGAAGAGTCATATCGAGCAAAATGGACATTTATATCTTGATATGCTTGATGTTTGATCAAAAATTCGCATTGCTGCAGGAGGCTGAATGATCTAATGGCACAAAATATTCTGACAAAGCAAAATATTACGGACACTCTTGAACAAAATTATATGCCTTATGCTATGAGTGTAATTGTTGCAAGGGCAATACCTGAGATAGACGGATTTAAACCTTCTCATCGTAAGCTTTTATATACAATGTATAAAATGGGTCTGATGAATGGCAATAGAACAAAATCTGCCAATGTAGTTGGTCAGACCATGAAATTGAATCCACATGGTGATGCCGCTATTTATGAAACAATGGTCAGGTTGACCAGAGGTAACGGCGCTCTTTTACATCCCTGGGTAGATTCCAAAGGTAATTTCGGACGCACTTATTCTCGCGACATGCAGTATGCTGCTTCAAGGTACACTGAAGTAAGGCTTGATGCTAGCTGTGAAACTCTATTTCAAGGTTTGGAGCGCAATAGTGTTGATTTTATAGATAATTATGATGGTACACTTAAAGAACCAAGACTGCTGCCGGCTGTTTTCCCCAGTATTCTGGTTAACAGTAATCAGGGAATTGCAGTTGGTATGGCAAGTAATATCTGTTCTTTCAATCTGGCGGAAGTATGTCAGGCAACTATTGAGATGATTAAAAATGAACAGACTGATCTGCTTACAATCATGCCTGCACCTGACTTTTCCACCGGAGCTGAGCTGATTTATAATGCAGAAGAAATGCGCAAAGTTTATGAATCAGGCAGAGGCAGCATTAAGCTGCGAGCAACATATAAAATTGATAAGAAAAACGGACATCTGGAAATTCTGGAAATCCCTTATTCAACAACTGTAGAAGCTATTATTGATGATATAACCAATCTGGTTAAACTTGGCAAAATAAAAGAAATTAATGATATTAGAGATGAAACCGATCTGGATGGTCTTAAGGTAACTATTGATTATAAGCGTAATGCCGACCCGGAAGCTTTGATGCAAAAGCTTTATCGTATGACATCTCTGCAGGCAAATTTCCCTTGTAATTTTAATATTCTGATTGAAGGACACCCTAGAGTTATGGGTGTAGGGGAGATAATAAGAGAATGGCTGTCTTGGAGAAGAGGCTGTCTGCATAGAGAAATAAGCTTTGATCTTGGCAAAAAACGTGATCGGCTGCATTTGCTCAAGGGTCTTGAAAGCATTTTGCTTGATATAGATAAGGCTATCAAAATAATCAGAGAGACAGAAAAGGAAGCTGATGTAATAAATAACCTGATTGCAGGTTTTGGTATAGATAAGATACAGGCAGAATATGTTGCAGATATTAGATTGAGACAGCTCAACAGACAGTATATTCTGCAAAGAATATCTGATATAGAAAATCTGAATAAAGAAATTGCCAGCCTTGAAGCAATTTTGGCCAGCAGCAAAAAAATCGATAAAGTTATTATCCGCCAGCTGGAAGAAACCAGCAAAAAATACGGCAAGCCTCGCAAAACAAAATTGGTTGATGGCGATAAGGTTGAAATCATAAGTGATCATGAATTGATTGAAGATTTCAAGTTGAAGATTTTCCTTACAGAACATGGTTATCTGAAAAAAATACCTCTTACTTCTCTTAGAAGTGCCGGTGATTTAAAAACAAAAGAAGATGATACGATTGTTCAGGAGCTGGAAGGCAAGAACAAATCAGATCTTTTGCTGTTTACCGATAGAGGAACTGTTTATAAGATGAAGGTTTTTGAATTAAAAGATCATAAACCTTCCGATCTTGGTGAATATACTCCTAATCTACTGGGGCTTGAGGATGGAGAAAGAATTGTTGCTATCCATAATACGGAAGACTACAGTGGATATATGCTGGCAGGCTTTGAGTCGGGTAAGGTTGTAAAACTGCCTATAAGCTGTTATGAAACAAAAACAAACAGGAAAAAACTCGTTAATGCCTATAGTACATCAACCGCTTTGGTTGCGATATACTTCATTAATGAAGATGAAGATTTTGTTGTCATGAGTAATATAAAAAAAGCCCTCGTTTTTAATAGTTCAAGAATACCGCTAAAAACAACCAGACAATCACAGGGTGTTCAGGTTATACTTTCTAAAAAGGGAAGTATAATGACTTTGTTCAAACGCCTAAGCGAATCGAATATTGAAAATGATAAGTATTACCGCAACAAAAATATACCGGCAGTAGGTTTTTATCTTAAAGAAAATACTCTGACTGATCGGCAGTTAGGTCTGGAAGGTATTTAAATGGCAGCTTATGATTATATAAATCAGGATAAATCAGCAAATGTCAGATTTAAAAAAATCCTGATTATTATACTTGTACTGGCTTTGCTTGCAGCAGCAGCTGTCGGTGTTTTTCTGACAAGGCAGCAAAAGCAGAAGGAAGATACGCTTGAAGCATATAATCTTGCTATAGAAGATAAAGATTATGAGTTGGCAATGTCTTTATACAGATCGGTAAAAGAAAGAGCATTAACCAATGCTTCCTCAACTCAGCAAAGCATTTATCAGCAGACTCTTGAAGCAATTGAACAAGACATTGAATCAAGGCTAAGTGATTTGCTCGATATTTTAATTGCCGGTCGGGATCCTGATAAAGATCAGCTGGCATATGCTGAAGGTATGGCGGAAATTGCCGGTGTAAGGCTGATAAATTTTGTCAGATCACAATGCCGTTTGTTTTTGAATGGCGAAATTTCTTCAAATGAATTGATCAGAAGAATAGACCCTTTGATCGAACTTGAAAATGTCAGCCCTGTGCTCTCTGATATACCTGATCAAATTCCGTTAATGAGCAGAGCGGCTCCCTATATTACAACAGCAGAAAAATTATTAGCAGCCGGGGACTGGTACAGTGCTCATTCAGACTGGCTGCAAATACTTGAAAAAGAAAATCTTGGTAGTTTTACTACAGATTATATCTACGAACGTCTTGAATATACGGAAAAACAAATGTATGAGCCTTTACTGGAAGAGGCCAGAACAACTATGTCAGGTGGCCGGTATGTGACAGCACAAGCTCAATTGCTGGCTTTGCAAGAGGTTTTTCCACAAGATGAAATTATAAAAAAAGCATTGGCTGAATGTTCTGATTATGTGCCGGAAAATCTGGTTAAATGGACAGAATATGATCAGGTTGAAATTATTACATTAAGACCTCTCATAATCGATGCTAAAAATGCTTTTGACGGCGATCAGTATTCTTCAGCTACCAATGATGCTATGGTAACAGTTAATGAGTTCCGCGCGATGCTGGATCAGTTATATAAAAATAATTTTGTTCTGGTAGATGCTTTTCTTCTTTATAATGAGGACGGCAGCTACAGAGAGTTTATGGTGCCGGAAGGTAAAAAACCTCTTGTTATTGTTCTGGATAGTTTAAATTATTATGTCACGCGCAGAGAATCAGGTAATGCCTGGAATCTTGTAATTGATCAGGAGGGCGAAGTTAGCACAGAATATGTGGATCAGAATGGCAACACTGTAATTGAAAGAGAAGCAGAGGCCGTAGGTATTTTAGATGTTTTTGTTAAGGAAAACCCCGAGTTCTCTTTTGATGGAGCCAAAGGCGTTATTTCGCTAACTGGTTATGAATGTTTGTTTGGGTATGTTGTTAGCCGGCAGCAAGCTGATTTTAGAAATCAGGCATTACAGGAGCATGGTTATCCTGTTGTTGATTGGACGGAAGATTTAATAGAAAAAGAAAGAGAAAAGGCGGCGGCTGTTGCCAAAAGATTAAGTGAAACCGGCTGGACTTTTGCTTCCTCAACTTATGCCAATATTAATCTTAGAGATAGTTCTTTTGAGACAATAAAAGAGGATACTGCCAAATGGCAGTCAGAGATTGGTTCTGTAATCGGCGGGGTAGATATATTAAATTATCCTTTCGGAGCTTTCCTGGGCGGTTCTGACGAAAGACTGCAGCATTTAATAGATAACGGTTTTAGATTTTTTGCAGGGCAGGGGATAACTCCTTATAGGATTTTTGGCAGCGGATACCTTTATGCTGACCGCTTGCCTGTAAATGGTTTTACTTTAAGACAATATGATCAATATCAGCTTGGCAGATTGTTTAATGCTACCGAGGTATATGAAACAGCAGTCAGACCATGAATTGATCTGACTGCCTCTTGTTGGTAGAAGAAAAATTTTTATTGCCTATATCTCAATTTTTCATCGCAGGAAAAATTCTTTATATAGTTCTTTTACTGCATAATTACAGTATTCCTCACGAACCCCAAACATAACACTTATTTCAGAAGAACCTTGATTGATAATTTCAAGATTGACTCCGGCATTGCTTAGCGAATTGGCAGCTCTTGCTGTGACTCCGACTGTCCTTGCCATTGCCTCACCGACGATCATTACGATAGCCAGATTTCTATCAACCGATACTTTTTCTACCGCAAGCTCATTTATAAGTCTGCGAACAACTCTTTTTTCGCGCTCCGGGGTAAAAACATTCTGACGCATGACGATAGATATTGAATCAATACCTGAAGGCATATGTTCAAAAGGTATATGTTCATCTGCCAGTATCTGGAGAACTTTAAGTGCGAATCCGACTTCACGGTTCATAAGGTATTTGCTCATATTAAGCACACAAAAGCCTTTAGCTCCGGCAATACCTGTAACAATACCATCGAAATTAGCACGGTGATTTACTATCATGGTTCCCTTAGCTACAGGGTTATTGGTATTTTTAATGTTTACCGGAATACCTTTGCGGTAGGCTGGTGTTAAAGCTTCTTCATGCAATACGCTAAAGCCTGCATAAGCCAGCTCTCGCATCTCATCATATGTTATTTCAGAAACAGGATGAGGGTTTTTAATCAGATTTGGATTTACAGAATAAACTGAATCTACATCTGTCCAGTTTTCATAAATTTGTGCTTCGAGAGCTGCTGCCAGAATGGATCCCGTAATATCAGATCCTCCTCTGGAGAAGGTTACAACCTCGCCGCCTGGTGTATAGCCGAAAAAACCTGGGAAAACAATAATTCCCTGATAATTCGTCATTTTTGCCAGTTTTTCATATGCTTCCGGCATAACCTGAGCATTGCCAAACTCTTCCGTAAGAAGCATACCGGCAGTTTTTGGATTGAAATATTCAGCTTTTTTGCCAATGCTGACAAGATAATCAGCTACAAGCTTTGCACAATTGTCTTCTCCTGCAGCTTTCATGGAATCCATAAACCGCATTGAATCTGCGCAGTCGGCGCACATGCGTGAGCGCAAATCTTTTTCAATAACCTCTATAATATTAGTTTCAAGTTCCAGTTCGTCAGCTATATCAGAAAATCTTACTAAAATATCCGATAATTCCTTTTCGCCATCATAACCGCTGATGCGGGCATTGGCTAAAGCAATCAACAGATCGGTAACCTTGATATCCTCACTGGCTCTTTTGCCAGGAGCTGATACAACCATGACTTTGCGACTAGCGTCACTTAGCATAATATCGCATACTTTACGAATTTGTTCGGCATTTGCCAGAGAAGAACCACCAAATTTACATACTTTCATCTATTTTAATCCCCCTATACAACAATCCAATTATAGACAAGATGCAGATTTTCTTCAATAATAGTATGTAAAGATTATAACAGTGACGTAAAAGGGAGGGAAATTACCTGAAAAAGTCAGTATTTTGACTAAAAATTCAAGGTGATTCTATTGAAAATGAGTAAATGGCTGGAAAAAAGATTTAAACCCGATTTGATCAGCAGTGGTGTTGACCAGATTGATTATGAAAAACTTTATAGTGATGGAATTAGATTGCTTTTGCTGGATATTGACAATACTCTTGCTATTCATGGTTCAAAAATGGCTGACGAGTACGCGCATGAAGCTATACAAAAAATGAAATCTGCAGGGTTACAAGTTTTTATTTTGTCTAATGCCAAGAAAAAAAGAGCGCAAAGCTTTGCGGATAGTCTGAAATTGGAGGCAGAAGGGATGGCAAATAAGCCTTCTGGAAAAGTTTTGCTTGAGGTCTGTACAAGATTTGGTATTGATCCGCAAAATTCCTGTATGATCGGCGATCAAATTTTTACAGATGTTTGGGCAGCCAGAAAAGCCGGAACCAAATCAATACTTGTAAGACCAAGATCTTTAGAAGAAAGTCCACATATAAAATTAAAAAGAAAGCTTGAGAACATGATATTAAATAAAATTGGTTCTCAGTGATAACGTCTTTTATACTGGTATAAGAGAAGCTTTTTTTAATTATATAAAAGTTATACTTGCGGCATAGCTTAAGATAGCATAAAATAGGATAGTCTTTGACCCTTTTTATTAAGGATATGTAAAATTTTGGAGGAATAATAGATGATCAGTGCAGGTGAATTTCGTAACGGTGTTACTTTTGAAATGGACGGAAATGTTTTCCAGGTTGTTGAGTTTCAACATGTTAAACCGGGAAAAGGAGCAGCTTTTGTCAGAACAAAATATCGCAATGTAAAAACAGGTGCTGTTGTGGAACGTAGTTTCTCACCAACGGAGAAGTTTGAAAGAGCACAGCTCGATCGTGCTGATATGACATATCTTTATTCTGATGGCGATCTTTATCACTTCATGAATGTTGAAACTTATGAGCAAATACCTTTTACAGCAGAAAAATTAGGTGATGCACTTAAATTTCTTAAAGAAAATATGACTTGTAAAGTTCTTTCCTATAAAGGAAATGTTTTTGGTGTTGAGCCTCCGATTTTTGTTGAACTGGAAATTACAGAATGTGAACCTGGAGTAAAAGGTGATACAGCTCAGAATGCAACTAAAACGGCGATTGTCGAAACGGGTGCTTCTGTTAAAGTTCCTTTATTTGTTAATCAAGGTGAAGTGATTCGCATAGATACACGTACCGGCGATTACATGGAGAGAGTCTAATCAATCATGGCTACTGACTGGTCTGGATCGGGAAATTCTGTTAAGGGTGAACGCGCCATGTCGCGTGGGTTTGTTGCACAGTATGCAGCAGAAGCTGCAATGCAGGCAAATGGTGTGGCAACCCTTGATACAAGCGCAATTGTTACTATAAAAGAAGCTTTAGGTGCAGATCATGAGGGTAAGGGCGTAAGAGTAGTCTTTCGCGAAGATAGAGAAGATTTTGTTACAATAACTGTATACCCTGTAATATATTTCGGAAACATTATTCCGGAAGTTGCCTGGTCGGTGCAGGAACGTGTCAAGGCCGATGTTGAAAAATACACGGGTCTTGTAGTGGAAGCTGTTCATGTGCATGTGAAGGGCATTGTGACCAGAGAGGAGGCCGGAATATGAACAGACTTGTTCGAATTATATTAATACTTTTTTCTTTTGCATTGTCTGTTATTTCTATTTTGTTTTTAATGATGCTTTTTAGCAAAGGTGTGCTGAGTGGAATCATTTTAATGCTTACGCAGATGTCTGAGCGCAGCTCTTATCAGTTTGCAGGCAGTATTTTTGCTATATTTTCGCTGGTGTTATCTATGATGATGCTGGTATACTCAATAATGAGTGGACGTCTCAGAAAAACAAGGATAAGAGATAATGAGATCGGCAATATTGATATAGGTGTTGATGCAATTGAAAGTATAGCCCTGAATTCTGCCAAATCTGCTCAATGTGGTATAAAAACAGCTAAGGCCAGAGTTGCACCTTTTAAGGGTGATAAGATATCTGTACAGTTGACTACTGTTTTGTACTCGGATGTAGAAGTACCTGCTATGATGGCAAAGGTACAAGATAGAATAAAAAAAGATATTGAAAGATATACCGGCATACCAGTTGCCGAGGTTCAGATCAAAGTAGCTCGTGTAGAGGCTGTAGCCGCTCGCGTGGAACATTGACGGGACGTGTGAAATGAACAGCAAAAATTTCCTGCAAAGTCTAAAAGAATTGTTCAAGGATAAAAATCCTGGAGCTGTGGGAGCCGTCATAGGCTTGGCTTTCGCACTTTCCTGGGTGATTTTTGGCTTGTTTAAGACTATTTTCATTCTGGCTATGACCGTGTTGGGATATTTTCTTGGTATTAGATATTTCAGTCACAAAGATGATTTCCGCAATTTGCTGGACAAAATATTGCCGCCTGGCTTATTCAGATAGAGGAGTATATAATTAATGATCAGAAGTGAGATAAGAGAAAAAGCGTTTATGTTTCTTTTTCAGCTTGAACTCCAAAAAGGTGATGAACAGCAGCAACAGCTTGATTTTATCGAGTTTCAGGAAATAAATGAAAGCTCAGCCGTATATTTTAAACAATTGACAGATGGAGTTATTGAGCATAAGGAAGAAATTGATAAATGTTATATACCATTTCTTAAAGGCTGGACAAAAGAAAGACTGCCCAAGGTAGATCTCACTATTATGCGCCTTGCTGTGTTTGAAATGAAATTTGTTGAAGATGTTCCTGATAATGTAGCAATTTCAGAAGCTGTGCTTCTTGCAAAAAAATTCAGCAGCGAAGAGTCAAGATCATATATAAATGCTGTTTTGGGCAAGGTTAGCAGGAATGAGAGTCAGGAAATTATTTTAGAAAAGAAAGAAGACGCTGAAGAAGCAATTAGAGAACATACTGTTGAAGGATCAGGGTCTGGAGAACAATGAGTAAAACAATAACCGTAGCACAATTAAATAAATATGTCGCTGCACTGCTTGATAGAGATGAAAATCTAAAAAATGTTCAGGTCAGCGGAGAGTTGTCCGGATTCAAGACATATGCATCCGGACATATGTATTTTACGCTTAAAGATGAATCTGCATCTGTGAGCTGTGTTATGTTTAAAGGACAGGCAATGAAACTTAAATTCAAGCCTGAAAATGGTATGAAGGTTATAATAACCGCCAAAGCTTCTCTGTATGACCGTGACGGTAGATTTCAGTTATATGCTCAATCCATGCAGCCAGACGGCATAGGCGATCTTTTTCTGGCTTTTGAACAGATGAAGAAAAAGCTTGAAGCAGAAGGTTTGTTTGCGCAGGAGCATAAAAAAAGCATACCATTGCTTCCGGATTGTATAGGGGTTGTAACATCTGCTTCTGGAGCAGTTATACGAGACATAATCAATATTTTACGCAGGCGTTTCCCCGGGTTTAAATTACAGCTTATACCTGTAGCTGTTCAAGGTGATCAGGCCGCTGCGCAGATTGCTCAGGCAATAAAAGTTTTTAATCTTCTTGGCCGGGCAGATGTTTTGATAGTCGGCAGAGGTGGCGGTTCAATGGAGGATCTGTGGGCTTTTAATGAAGAAATAGTTGCCAGAGCTGTATATGAGTCAAAAATACCTGTTATATCGGCTGTCGGACATGAAACTGATTATACGATTTGCGATTTTGCTGCCGATATGCGGGCTCCAACTCCATCTGCAGCAGCAGAATTAGCGATTCCTGTAAAAAATGAAATGCTTATGTCTATTTCTGCTTTTCAGGAAAGAATGAAGAAATCTCTGCTTAGAAGACTGGAATATCAGAAGATAAGATTAACAGGTTTGACTGAAAGACCGGTAATAAAAAATCCTGTTGAGAATATTAACCGGCGCCGTCAGAATCTTGATTGGCTGCAGGATAGGCTTAATAATGCACAGAGCAGTTATTTGAAAAAGGCTGCCGGAGAACTTGGTATACTTATGACTAAACTAGATGCTTTGAGTCCTTTGAAAGTCATGACAAGAGGCTATGCAGTTGTTACCGACAGCAGCAACAAGACTATTCAGTCAACTGCATTTATTCATGTGAATGATGAAATAGATGTGGCATTACAGGATGGGACACTAAATTGTCGGGTCATAAATGTTAAAGACAGGAGGATGTAATCATGTCCGAACAAGAAGAAAAGCAACTTACCTATGAAGAGGCTGCAGGTTCATTGGAAAAAATTGTAAGCAGGCTGGAATCAGGTGATATAACACTTGAGGAATCCATGAATCTTTTTCAGGAAGGTATGAAAATGGCAGGTTATTGTACGGATAAACTGCAGAAGATGGAAGAACAGATAACACGTCTAATGATACAGCCTGATCAGACTGTTGAGGAAGAGAATTATGAATAATGATTTTAATGCAGTATATAAAAAATATCTGACATTAATTGAAGATAATCTTGAGCAGATGCTTACAGATGGATCTGATAACCATAATGATAAAGTTTTGCATGCAGCAAGATATAGTCTTTTGGCAGGTGGAAAGAGAATAAGACCGGTTTTGCTTTTGGCAACAGCCGAGATGTTGTCTGCTGATATGGAAGCAGCATTGAAAATGGCAATTGCAATAGAGATGATACATACATATTCTCTGATACATGATGATTTGCCTTGTATGGATGACGATGATTTGCGGCGTGGAAAACCAACCTGTCACAAAGTTTTTGGTGAGGCTGTGGCTGTTCTGGCAGGTGATGCCTTACTTAACAGAGCCTTTGAGCTTATTTTATCTGCTATAAATATTGATTTGCCAGGTTCTTTGGAAGCCGGACTTAAAATTGCGGCTTCTTCAGGATTGGCGGGTATGATTGCGGGACAATCACTTGATCTTGAAGCTGAGGGCAAGATGCTTGAACTTGATAAATTAACCGAGCTTCATCGTCATAAAACAGGAGCTTTGATTAAAGCTCCCTTAATTGCTGCAGCTTGTCTAGCGCAGTCCCAAAAAACTGTCAGACAGCAGCTTGAAAATTATGCTGATGCGATAGGGCTTGCTTTTCAGATTCAGGACGATATTCTCGATGTAACTGCTGATCAGCAGCTGCTTGGCAAAACCACCGGTAAGGATGTCCGTGACCAAAAGTCTACTTATGTAAATCTACTTGGACTTGAGCAGGCACGTGTAAAATTGGTTGAAGCAGATCAGTCTGCCAGAAAAGCCTTGGTTTGTCTGGAGGAGGCTGGTTTGGATATTGCTTTTCTAAAAGGCATTACCGATTTTTTGCTTAATCGCAATTACTAATTAATAAAAATTTTGGAAATGGAGGGCAGGACATGGCTGATCTGCTGTCTACGCTGGAAAGCCCTGAACAGCTTCTCGAATATGATATAGATAAATTATCTGTTTTGGCGGGAGAATTGCGCCGGAAGATTATAGATACAGTTTCTCAAAATGGTGGTCATTTGGCTTCAAATCTAGGTATGGTTGAGCTTACCTTGGCTTTGTTGGCTGAATTTGACTTCAGGCGGGATAAGATTGTTTTTGATGTAGGACATCAATGCTATTCCTGGAAGCTTCTTACCGGTCGTAAAGAAAAGTTTAATCTTCTACGCCAAAAGGGTGGACTTTCAGGGTTTCCTAAAACTAATGAAAGTTCTTATGATTTTTTCAATACAGGTCACAGCAGTACTTCTATTTCTGCTGCGCTTGGTTTGACAAGAGCAATGGCTCATACAGGTAAAAGCGGACATGTAATAGCTGTTATTGGTGACGGTGCTCTTACAGGAGGCATGGCTTTTGAAGCCTTGAATGATGCCGGACAATCCCAAGAAAATCTGATTGTAGTTTTAAATGATAATCAGATGTCTATCGGCAAAAATGTTGGTGGATTATCAAGTCATCTGGAGAGTCTGAGAATTTCCAGAAGATATATAAAATTGAAATTATCAGTAGAATCTATTTTGCGGAAAATCCCACTTGTAGGCAAACCTTTATGTTCTTTGATCCAAAGAATAAAGAGCATGGACAGACTTTGGCTTAGGGATAGTGGTGTTTTTTTTGAACATTTAGGGTTTAAGTATTATGGTCCTATAGACGGGCATAATCTGAATGATCTTAAGCATCATCTATCTGCTATACATGAAATTAAAGGGCCGGTTTTGCTTCATGTTCTTACGCAAAAGGGCAAAGGTTATTCTTATGCGGAGCAGGCTCCTGACAAGTTTCACGGAACAGCACCTTTTGAAATTGAAAGTGGAGTTTGCAAACCTGGTGAAGTAGTTTGCAATCAGACTTTTTCAAATGCTTTTGGTAAAATAATACTGGATCTGGCAAAAAAAGATACCAGAATATGTGCCGTGTCTGCCGCCATGACATCCGGTACTGGTTTAACTGCTTTTGCAGAACAGTTCCCGGCCAGATTGTTTGATGTAGGTATTGCAGAACAACATGCCTTGACCCTTGCCGCAGGCATGGCGGCAGGAGGAATGAAACCAATTGCGGCATTGTATTCCACATTTTTGCAAAGAGCCTATGATCAACTTTTGCATGATATATGTCTGCAAAACCTGCATGTTGTTATCGCTGTTGATCGTGCCGGCCTTGTAGGTGAAGATGGTGAAACTCATCAGGGCATTTATGATTTGGGGTTTTTAATGCCACTGCCTAATTTGGAGGTATATTGTCCTATTGATGAGTTTAGTTTAAAAAGAGTTATGCAAATTGCCGTTGAATGTGATCATCCGGTAGCTATAAGATATCCACGCAGTTCGATGCCTGATAATTTTGATTATAGCAACACCAATCTGGATAAAAATATATCAAGTCTAAAAATCAAAGAAGGCAATGATTGTACCGTAGTTGTTCTAGGGGTTTTAAGCGAATATACTCTTGAAGCTGCGCAGCGATTGGAGCAGCAGGAAAAAATCAGTTGTGATGTTTTTGCTGTTATAAGGGCGAAACCTTTTGACTTTGAAGTTGTTTCTGCATCTGCAGCTAGAACCGGACGTTTGATAATTATAGAGGATGGCGTTGTCAGAGGTGGTTTTGGCTCTAGTATACTGCCTTCTATTCTCAAAGCTGCACCGAATATTAAGTTTGAGCTGTTGGGAGTGGAAGAGAAGCCTCTAGATCAGGCTGGCAGATTCGAGCTTTTGCATGATCAGCAGCTTGATAGTCAGGGTATTTTTCAAAAAATATTTATGTTTTGTGATCAAAATCATAAAAACAATCTGTTTTGAGTATAATTGTTGAAATTATACATGATAATTCATGTTTTATTCGTTATAATAAAAAACATATTTTGACGGAGGCATAAATGATTTATGCGAATAGGTATTTATTCCAATCCTGATAAGGATCCTGGTTTTGCCATTGCGGCGAAGTTATCAAAACTGATTTTAGAAAACGGGGGGATTCCTCTCGTAGACAGCAGTTATCAGGATTCACCTCTCGAAGATATAGAGGGAGTCGAAATTGATTCGTATAGCTCGGCAGATATTATGATTTGTCTGGGAGGAGACGGAACATTTCTTTCGGCTGTTCATCTTAACGGTTGTAAGAATATACCTATGATCGGGGTAAATCTAGGGAGTGTAGGCTTTTTGCCGGAAATTATTCCAGAGAAGCTGGAGGAATCTGTCAAACTGCTTTTGGCAAAAAAATACAGAATAGAAAAGCGCATGATGCTGGAAGCTGTTTGCCTTAGCCCTGACGGTGATGTTCTGGAATCAGGCAATGCTCTTAATGATGTAGTTATTTCCAGAGGCAGACATTCACGTATACTAACTCTTGATCTGAGGATAAATGATGTTGATGTTGAAAGAATACCTGGAGATGGGTTGATTGTTTCCTCACCTACTGGTTCTACTGCTTATTCTCTGTCTTCCGGTGGACCGATTGTTCATCCCAGTCTGGAATTGATAATGATAAACCCTATTTGTCCTCATACTTTGCATAATCGCAGTTATCTGACGGATGATAAAAGTGAAGTCAGCATTACTATCAAAGACTATCCTTGTTCGACATTGATTGCTATTGATGGCAGACAGGAGATTGAAGTTAAAAGCGGCAGTAAGATTATAGTGCGTAAATCAAAAAATTATTTTTCCTTGATAAAACTGCATGAAGATCAGTTTTTCGCAACTATACCTCATAAAATACATGCCAGGGGGAGCATAAGATGAAACCTAATAGAAATGAAAGACAAGCCAAAATACTTCAGCTGATAAAAGAAAATATTATAGGCACACAGGAAGATCTTGTTGCCGGTCTCAATAATGCTGGTCTGGAGGTTACGCAGGCAACCGTTTCAAGAGATATTAAAGCTCTTGGGGTTATAAAGGTTTCAACAGGTCAGGGCGGGCAGAAGTATGTTGCAATGGAAAGAAGTGGAGAAGGTGCTTCCGGGCGTTTGATGAAGGTTTTTTCTGAAGCTGTAATACAAATAGATACGGCAATGAACCTGGTTGTGCTAAAAACTCTTCCTGGAATGGCTCAGGCAAGTGCATCTGCTCTTGATTCTATGCATCTGGAAGAGGTAATAGGCAGTATTGCAGGAGATGATACTTTGTTTATTGCAACCAATTCCGTACAGCTGGCAAAAGTTCTTGCCGAAAAGCTTAGTCAGCTGACAAGACAGGGGAATACCGGTATTTGACAAAGGCAGGAGGATTCCATGCTTTCAAGACTTGAAATCAGAGATTTTGCATTAATAGAACAAGCTGTTTTAGAACCGGAAGCTGGTTTGATGATTATTTCTGGTGAAACAGGTGCTGGCAAATCTATCCTGATTGACGCTATAGGTTCGCTTAAAGGTGGCAGATTATCCAAGGATATGATCAGATATGGACAAAAAAGAGCGGTTATTGAAGCTCTTTTTTCAAATATTGAACATTGCATGCCTCATAGCTGGCGGCAGGAATTAGCGATTGAGGATGATGAGGATTTGATCCTTTCGCGAGAGATTAACCAGCAGGGTAAAAGTATCTGCCGTATCAATGGACGATTGGTCAATCAATCTGTATTGCGTCAGACTGCCGGCTGGCTGATTGACATTCATGGACAGAACGATCAGCAGACAATTTTTAAAACTGATACACATTTACAGCTTCTGGATAGATTTGGTGGCAAAGCCATCAAAACGGCAAAAGCCGATTTTAAAACAAAGCAGGAGAAGTGCATTAAGTTGAGACAGGAACTGCTTGAATTAGGCGCAGATCCTGCACAAAGAGCAAGACAGATTGATCTTTTGACATATCAGATAAATGAACTTGAAACTGCTGCCGTTCAAAAAGGTGAAGAGGAAAAATTACAAAAAAGACGAAAAATGCTGTCTGGACTTGAACGAATAGAACAAAGCCTTGAAGGTGCATTAAGTCTTCTTTCAGGTGATAGTGATGATGGTATTTCTGCACAATTAGCTCTTGCCATTGACTATCTTGAATTTCCGGCCAGATATATTGATGATGCTGATAATTGCAAAAATGAATTGAATTCTATTCAGGATCAGCTTGCTACACATACTGCTGATATTCGCAGCTGGATTGAGAAATATCAGGCAAAACCTGATGAGCTTGAAAAGACTGAAAATAGACTTGATCTTTTTTACCGGTTGAAAAAGAAATATGGCAGCAGTATGGAAGACGTCATAGAATATGAAAAAAAGGCAAAAGCTAAACTGGAAAAGTTATCAATGGGTGAAGCAAAGTTTGAACAGTTGCGAAAACTTCTGGACGAAGCTTTGCAGGAATTGGCTAGGTCGGCTGTCAAATTATATGATGTAAGATGTAAAACAGCAGAAGAATTAAAGGCGGGTATTACCAGTCAGTTGCTTGATCTTGGAATGAAGGGTGTAAGCTTTTCGGTTGCAATAAAACATTTTGAGCCTGAAGAGGATCATCTTGGCAAAAATAACCTTGATCAAGTAGAGTTTATGATTTCTGCTAATCCCGGCGAACCTTTAAAACCGTTGGTTAAAATTGCTTCAGGCGGCGAAGCTTCAAGAGTTTTGCTGGCAATAAAGACTATTCTTGCAGATGCAGATGATATTCCGGTATTAATTTTTGACGAAATTGATACCGGTGTCAGTGGTCAGACTGCAGGTATGGTTGCAGATAAATTAAAACAAATTGCAAAAAAAAGACAGGTTCTTTGCATTACACATATGGCTCAAATTGCTGCTAAAGCTGATCAGCATATATTAATTGAAAAAAGCAGCGATGATGTAAGTACCAGAACAAATCTTCAAATATTAGACAGAGCCGGCCGTTTAGGTGAAGTCGCTCGACTGCTTAGCGGCGGTGTTGCTGACAATAAAGCAAGAGAACTTGCAGCACAAATGCTTAATTAGAATTGTATTTTTGCAAAAAATCTAATGCCTTGCGAAAGTCTGATGTTAAAGGCGCTTTTACCGTTTGTATTTTCAGACTGCAAGGATGCACAAAGCTAAGTGAAAAAGCGTGTAATGCCTGCCTCTGGAATAAACTCTCAGCTAAAATTTGTTTTTCTGTGAGCGTGGAAGGATCTTTTTCTGCCAGCCCATACAACCAGTCTCCTAGTAAAGGATGACCTATTGACTGACTGTGTAGCCTGATCTGATGTGTGCGGCCTGTTATAAGCTTAAAGCTGACAAGTGAAACGTCATAAGCCGCGAAGTATCTACGTAATTCCCAGTCTGTATGTGCAGATAGGCCATTATCATCAATTCTACGCAGCATGATACTGTCAGGGTCTCTTCCTATCGGCAGCATAATTGAGCCTTTTTTATCAGGCATTTTACCGTGTACAAGGGCAAGATAAGACTTATCCATTTTATTTGATGTAATTACATGATGTGCATGTCCGTTTAATGCTATCAAAAGAGTTCCTGTTGTGTCTCGGTCAAGTCTTGTTACCGGATGTAATGGATAGTCTGCCAGTCTATCTGTGGCAGAGCCTTTATCGTGTAAATATGTAGGATGTGTGACCATATCTGCAGGTTTGTTAACAACAATCAGCCAATCATCATGATATAATACCGGTAGAGAAGGATCTTTACGCAAAGGTGCAATATCGTTGCCTTTAGGATGATATTGCGCCTCAAGCAGGTCTCCGGCTTCAACTGGATCAATCATACGGCAGTGTTGACCATTTTTGGTAAGAGAACCGTGCAAACGAATTTTTTTGCTCATCATTCTTGACATACCTGTACGTTTGCACAGCACATCGACTGCTCTGTGTCCGTTGTCCGATTCCTTAACTATATACTTCAAATACAATTTACCTACCTCCACGACGAATTATTTTTAACACGTTTACAGAATATAAGTCAAATCGTGAAAAAATTACGGAAAAATATTGTAGAATTGATAAAACTTTGGTATTGTATTCACTTGGGAGGTGAGTCAAATCATGGGAGCAACAAAAACAATGACTCATGACGAGAAGGTCCAGGCTCTGGATCAGGTAATCCAACGCTTTAGTAAAGATGGAAGAAAAGCGTTGATGCAGGTTTTGCAGGAGGCACAGAACATATACGGGTATCTGCCGCTTCCGGTACAAAGAACTGTAGCACTTGGCCTGGGAGTATCTGTGGCTGAAGTTTATGGTGTCGTTTCATTCTACTCATTCTTTTCATTGACACCAAAAGGAGAATATGTCGTCAGCATATGCATGGGAACAGCATGCTATGTTAAAGGTTCACAGGCTATTCTCGACAAAATAGAAAAAGAACTGGGAATCAAAGCCGGTGAATGTTCCAAGGACGGCAAATTCTCAATAAATGCCTGTCGTTGTATCGGTGCCTGCGGTCTCGCTCCGGTTATCACGATCAACGAAGATGTTTACGGACGTCTGTCGGCTGATGAGATTCCGGCAATACTGGCAAAATACAAGGAGGCGTAAGCTCATGGATCTTTACAGAGCACATATCCTGGTTTGCTGCGGTACTGGCTGCACCTCATCTCAATCAATCAGGATAATGGAAAATTTTGAAGAGCAGCTGGCTGATAATAAAATCAGCAATGAAGTTAAGGTAGTTAAAACAGGTTGTTTCGGTTTATGTGCCGAAGGGCCTATCGTAGTAGTATATCCTGAAGGCGTTATGTATTTCAGAGTTGAGCCTGAAGATGTTTCCGAAATCGTTTCCGAACATCTGGTAAAGGGTCGTTTTGTTACACGCCTGATGACAGTTTCACATGAGAAAAAAGTTGAACATGCACAGAATGTTGAAGAATCAGACTTTTTCAAAAAGCAGCTGCGTGTTGCTTTGAAAAATTGTGGCATAATCAATCCTGAGCTGATCGAAGAATACATAGCACATGATGGCTATAGTGCTCTTGGTCAGATTTTGTCTGAAAAAATTGCCCCGCTTGATGTTATTGATATGATCAAGAAATCAGGTCTTCGCGGACGTGGCGGCGGCGGTTTCCCAACCGGTTTGAAATGGGAGTTCGCAGCAAAACAGCAAAATGAGCAAAAATATGTCTGCTGTAATGCCGATGAAGGGGACCCTGGTGCATTTATGGATCGTTCCATATTGGAAGGTGATCCGCACAGTGTTGTTGAGGCTATGGCAATAGCAGCATATGCGATCGGTGCTAATCAGGGATACGTTTATGTACGTGCTGAATATCCGATAGCAGTTGAGCGTTTACAGTTGGCAATAGACCAGGCTCGTGAATATGGCTTGATTGGGAAAAATATATTTGAAAGCGGTTTTGATTTTGATCTTGAAATCAGACTTGGAGCAGGTGCTTTCGTATGTGGCGAAGAAACCGCTCTGATGCGCTCGATCGAGGGTAAACGTGGTAATCCTACACCTCGTCCTCCATTCCCGGCTGTTAAAGGACTCTTTGGCAAACCAACCATTCTTAACAATGTTGAAACTTATGCAAATATTCCGGCAATTATCCGTAACGGACCACAATGGTTTGCTGATATGGGTACTGAAAAGAGTAAAGGAACCAAAGTTTTTGCTATTGGTGGAAAAATAAACAATGTTGGTCTGGTTGAAATCCCTATGGGAACTACCGTGCGTGAGATCGTATATGATATCGGTGGTGGTATCCCTGACAATAAAGCATTCAAGGCTGTACAGACTGGCGGTCCTTCAGGCGGTTGCATACCTGCTTCTTTGCTTGACGTGCCCATCGACTATGATAATCTGATTGCTGCAGGATCAATGATGGGTTCCGGCGGTCTGATCGTTATGGATGAAGAAACCTGTATGGTTGATATTGCGAAATTCTTCCTTGAGTTTACGGTTGAGGAGTCATGTGGTAAATGTGCTCCGTGTAGAATAGGAACCAAGCGTATGTTTGAAATGCTGGAGAAAATTACCAGCGGTAAAGGTACAATGGATGATGTTGATAATCTGGAACGTATTGCCGTTTCTATCAAAGAAGGTTCATTATGTGCTTTAGGTCAGACAGCGCCTAATCCAATTCTTTCAACACTTAAGCATTTCCGTGAAGAATATATTGAACATGTAACTGAGCAGAAATGTCGTTGTGGTGTATGTAAAGAACTTACAACATTCTACGTCATACCTGAGCTTTGTAAAAAATGTGGTCTTTGTGCCAAACGTTGTCCTGTTGATTGCATAAGCGGTGTTCTGGGCAAAGAGCCATATGTAATTGATACTTCCAAGTGTATCAAGTGTGGCGCTTGTGAGACGGCATGTAAGTTCAAAGCAATAATCCGGAAATGATACTGAGTAAGGAGCGTGAAGATAAGTGAACATGGTAAACGTGACAATAGATGATGTTCAGGTTAGTGTTCCTTCCAATTTTACTATTTTGGAAGCAGCACGTAAGGCTGGCATCAATGTACCGACCCTTTGCTACATGAAAGGTATCAATGAGGTTGGAGCTTGCCGTGTATGTTTGGTCGAAGTTGTCGGCGGACGTGCATTGGCTGCTGCCTGTGTTAATCCTGTAACGGATGGCATGGTTGTAAAAACTAATACTAACAGAGTACGTGCTACAAGAAAATCAACTCTGGAAATGATTCTTTCTGATCACAACAGAGAATGTCTTTCCTGTATCCGTAACAAAAACTGTGAGCTGCAGGATTTGAGTGAACGTTACAATATCAGAAGTATTGCTTTTGAAGGCGAGAAGAGCATTGAGAAAATAGACGATAAATCAATGTCTATCTATCGTAATTCAAGCAAATGTATTTTGTGTGGACGTTGTGTAGCAGCTTGTGATAAACAGTCAATAGGTGTTTTGTCTTTTATTAACAGAGGTTTTGCAACAGCAATAGGCCCTGCTTATGATGTAAGTATGGCTGATGCCCCTTGTATCTACTGTGGACAGTGTATAATAGCTTGTCCGGTAGGTGCTCTTCATGAGAAAGAAGAAGACGAAACAGTATTTAATGCCATTAATGATCCTAAAAAGCATGTTGTTGTTCAGGTTGCACCTGCTGTACGTGCTGCTTTGGGTGAAGAATTCGGCTTGCCTATGGGTACAAGAGTAACCGGCAAAATGTTTGCTGCTCTGCGCCGTATGGGCTTTGACAAAATTTATGATACAAACTTCGGTGCTGACCTTACCATTATTGAAGAAGGAAATGAACTTCTTAACAGAATTAATAATGGTGGCAAATTGCCGATGATTACTTCCTGTTCTCCTGGATGGGTTCGTTTTGCAGAATTTTATTATCCTGATTTCCTGGATAATCTTTCTACATGTAAATCACCTCATCAGATGGAAGGTGCAATTATCAAGTCTTATTATGCCAAGAAGAAAGGTATTGCTCCTGAGGATATTTTTGTAGTATCTGTTATGCCTTGTACATCGAAGAAAACAGAAGCGTCCCGTGAAGAAATGTTCAATCCTACCACAGGACAACGTGATGTTGATGCTGTTGTTACAACACGTGAGCTGGCACGTATGATTAAGACATCAGGTATTGATTTCCTTAAACTTCCTGATGAAGGACCAGATAACGACCTGATTGGTGAATATACCGGTGCTGGTGTTATCTTTGGTGCAACAGGTGGTGTTATGGAAGCTGCTCTTCGTACAGTAGCCGATATACTTGAAGATAAGGATCTGCCTGAGTTTGAGTATAAGGTTGTTCGTGGTGTTGATGCAGGCATTAAAGAAGCACAGCTTACTGTTGGTGGACATGATCTGCGTATAGCTGTTGCTCATAGCACAGCAGCTGCAAGAAAACTCTTGGATGCTATTCGTGATGGCAGCGCACCTGAATATCACTTCATCGAAATTATGGGATGTGACGGTGGTTGTGTCTGCGGTGGCGGACAACCTCAGGTTCATGCACAGGATCTGATGGATGTTGATATTCGCGAGCTTAGAGCAAAGGCTCTTTATGAAGAAGATACAGTTAAGGAACTGCGTAAATCACATCAGAATCCTGATGTTATCTCTCTTTATAAGAATTTCCTTGGCGAAGCTAATGGACATCTTTCACATGAACTCTTGCATACTCATTATCATGCAAGAGAAATTTATCCAGATAGTCTGGTAAGCGAAGAATAAAGTTAATAATTTTTATTAGCTGATATTTTGTACAAATTTTTTATTAAGCTGCTGTGCTAAGAGATTAGACAGCAGCTTAATTTTTTTTTGTGACAGAGGTTGAGTATAGTCGTTCTTGCAGGATAATGCCTACATTGATAATTTGTTTGCATATTTATACTATTTTTAAAATTCATTTGAGCTTAGCAGCTTATTTTTGTTGACAATGCACAGGTTGTTTCTATAGAATGTAAAAGATACAGTTTGTAGCTTAATAAATTATGTGCCGATATAGCGTTTAGTAGCTATATAGCCTTGAATGTTTATATAGTTTTGCTTATATTTCCACAATAATCATATAGCACATCTGTTGTAACTTGATAAATAAATATGGGGGTGATTGCCATTAATTGGCTGGAACTGATTATCGGTCTGGTCATTGGGCTTATTATTGCATCCGCAGCAACGGTAGCATATTATCGTATTGGATTCAGTAAAAGAGGTAAAGCTATTGAAGCTGAACTGGAGAAAGCTGAGCAGGATGCTGCAGGCATGCTTGGTGAAGCTCAAAAGACCGGTGAAAACAGAAAAAGAGAGCTCCTTCTGCAAGCCAAGGAGGAGATACATAAAGCGAGGCTTGAATTTGAAAAAGATGTTCGTGAGAAGAAAACTGATTTGCAGCGTGAACGTAACAGAATTGATCAGAAAGAGGAATCGCTGGAAAGAAAGATTGAAACTCTTGAACAAAAAGAGGAAGCTTTGGAAACCAGAGTCAGTGATGTATTGGCAATGGAAGAAAAGGCAAGAGAACTGGAAAAACAAAAAGTTATTGAATTGGAACGTATATCCAGCTTGACGGTTGAAGATGCCAGAAATATGGTATTAGAAGAAGCCAGACTGGAATACAGGCATGACATGGCCGTTATGCTCAGACAGATGGAAGAAACTGCTAAAGAAGAAGCTGATCGTAAGGCTAAAGAGATCATTGTTGGTTCTATTCAAAGATACGCAGCTGATTATGTTTCAGAGACAACTGTTTCAGTTGTTACTTTGCCTAATGATGAAATGAAAGGTCGGATTATCGGACGAGAGGGTCGGAATATCAGAACGATTGAGACTCTTACCGGTGTTGATCTGATCATTGATGATACACCTGAAGCTGTAATTCTATCAAGTTTTGATCCGATTCGCAGAGAAATTGCCAGAATTACAATCGAAAAACTAATTTTGGATGGGAGAATTCATCCGGCCAGAATTGAGGAAATGGTTGAAAAAGCCCATAAAGAAGTTGATGCGACAATTAAACAGGAAGGCGATCGTGCTGTTTTTGAAACTGGCATAATGGGTCTGCATCCTGAAATTGTTAAACTAATGGGCAAACTAAGATACCGCACAAGTTATGGACAGAATGTTTTACAACATTCGATAGAAGTATGTTGGCTTACCGGTATGATGGCAGCGGAACTTGGTCTTGATGTAATGCTGGCTAAAAGAGCTGGTTTACTACATGATCTTGGAAAAGCGGCAGATTTTGAAATGGAAGGTTCTCATATATCTCTTGGTGCTGAAATTGCCAAGAAATACAAAGAAGGGCCTGACGTTATAAATGCAATTGAATCCCATCATGGAGATGTTGAACCAACATCTATGATATCGGTTTTGGTTGCAGCTGCAGATGCTATATCAGCAGCCCGTCCCGGTGCAAGAAGAGAAAATCTGGAGACTTATATAAAGAGAATTCAGAAACTGGAAGAAATTGCCAATTCTTTTGAAGGTGTCGAAAAAACTTTTGCCATTCAGGCGGGACGTGAAATAAGAGTTATGGTCAAACCTGAAAACGTCAGAGATGACGAAATGATTCTAAAAGCACGTGAAATCTGTAAGAGAATTGAGGATGAGCTTGATTATCCCGGACAGATCAAAGTGCATATAATCAGAGAAACCCGTGTTACTGAATTTGCAAAATAATTTGTGATACGTAGTTATATACGTTTTTTCAGTAAATACGAAGATAATTAAATGCAATGTAAAAGAGGAGTCAATCTGACTCCTCTTTTTTTGCAGGCACTGTTAAACAATGCTAAAATGTAAGAAAGAAAATTGCAGGAGGACATTCCTTGAATATATTAATGATAGGCGATATTGTTGGAGCCAGTGGAAGACATTTGCTGAGAGATCATCTGGCGGTAATTAAAGAGCGTTTTGAGATTGATGTTTGTATTGCTAATGGTGAAAATGCTGCGGCTGGTTTAGGTCTTAGTACCATTTTAGCAGAAGAAATCATATCATATGGTGTTGACGCTATAACAATGGGCAATCACACCTGGTCTAAACGTGATTTTATTGGCGGTATAGATGATCTGCGTGAAGTTGTAAGACCTGCTAATGGCCCGGAAACATGGCCGGGACGAGATCATACGATAGTTAGAAATGAAAAAGGAACTGTTATTGTTGTTAATTTATTGGGAAGAGTTTATATGGATTCACTAAACGATCCTTTTCAAATGATTTTGCCATTTTTAGAAAATTTAAAAATCAAATATAAAACCAAGATAGTTGTTGTGGATTTTCATGCTGAAGCAACCTCGGAGAAGATCGCAATGGGTTGGTATCTTGATGGACAGGCAACATTAGTGGCAGGAACGCATACACATGTACAAACTGCCGATGAAAGACTTTTAGAAGAAGGTACGGCATATATTACAGATGTTGGCATGACAGGGCCGATAGACGGTATAATAGGCATGGATAGAAAATCATCTCTAAGAAGGTTTGTTGAACGTCTGCCTGCGCCTTATGAGGCCGCCCGCGGCCGTTCTGCACTTAATGCTGTTATAATCTCGGTTGATTGTGCTAGTGGGCAGGCGCGTACAATCAAAAGAATCTGCTGGCCTCATTTAAATTTAACAGGAGAATAAGAATTGATAAAGAATAAATATATTTTGAACGGTAAAAGAATAGCAGTTTTTTTGTTTGCCTGCCTGTTTTTTTTGATGTCTGGCTGTAGTTATGGAAGTTATGATAACTATCCGACTACGCTGCCGGCTGAAACCAGTCAGAATAATTATTATCAACCTGAAGAAAAGGGCGAATCAGCACCTTTAAGAATATGGTGGAGCAAAAGAAATAATTTTAATCCCCATTTTGATAATACTCTTTCCGGTCAGGCTGCATATGATCTCATATTTGAATCGTTAATTAAATTTAATGAACAAGGTGAAATATTATTAAATCTGGCTGATAATCTGGAATGGTCGGAAGACAATCTTACGTTAAAAATAACGGTTAAGCAGAATTGTCTTTTTCATGATGGTAAAGAACTCACGGCGGCCGACGTTGCACAATCATTGGCTTATGTTTGGTCTGAAAACTCAGGAATAGAATTCAGGGCAGATAGCCATAGCAAAATACCTGGTGAAGATTCTGATGACGATTCAGAAGACACCGATACAGATAATGAAGATGAAGATGATCAGAATAATGGTGAAGATTTGACTGAAGACGAAGACGAGGTCTCAGAAGAAGATTCAGAAGATGGTGATAAAGACGAAGACGAGGATGAAGATGAGGAAGATAATACTATTATTTTCCCGCAACGAGAAACATCTGAAGAGGTCTTTGCAAGCCTTGCAGGAATTTCTGTAGTTGACAGATACACAATAGAATGTAATTTTTCTCAGCCTGTCAGAACTTTTTTTTCTTATCTTGACTTTCCGGTGATTCCGGCTAATGCCTGGACAATTGAAGATACTGATTCTGAAGATTCAGCAGATCAGTCTGAGATAATTTCCCCAAATTTAATTGCTGGTACAGGCAGATTCAAAATGGAAAGAATAGATGATGCCGGTAACTTGTGGCTAAGTCTGGTAAATTCAGATGATAAAGACAGTGTAAATTCAGTTGTTTTAAAACAATATGGTAAAATCAATGAAGCGATGAGAGCCTTAGAAGCGGATGAACTTGATCTGGTTTTACTGGACACCGATCAATACCCTTTGTATCACCGGAGAAATAATCTTGATATTGTACGGTATACCGGCGATAGATCTGTATTTCTATCGGTTCAGACTGATAGCGGATTTTTTTCGGAAGTGCAAAATCTTTTTGCATTAAAGAAAAATCTTCAAAAAGATTATTTGGCTCAGAGCAGCATTATATGGCCTGGTGAATTAGCTGATGTACCAATTTCTTTCAAAAGAGCACAAATAGACCATGAGGCTGTCAGGTATGCTTCCATACTAAATGATATTAAAAAGCAGTTAAATCTTGAATCAGATGATTTTGTAAATAATGTTTTAAACATTTCTGAAATACCTGATAATCAGGAAACTTCGCAAAACGAAGATTCAAGTGATGAAGATGCTGAAAAAGAGAATAAAAAACCTGCAAATAATTTTGTAACAGTTAAAATGATTGTTCCTGAAATTGATTATGCGGTAGTTTCTGCTGAGAATATTTCGGTACTGCTATCTGATTATATTAATATTGAAATAAATGTTTTACCGGCATTGGAATATATGACTGCTTTACAGTCTGGTGATTATGAGCTTGCCTGGTGTGAAGCAAAAGTGCCTTTGATTTCTGATCCTGCCTGGTTATATGGACCAGATGGGTCGGTTGAAGAAATTTTGTGGTTTGATCAAGCTTATTTGCAGGGATATAACAATTTTGTATTGCAGCTTGATAAATATCATGATCTATGGCATAAGCCGTCTGAAACTGATAAAATAGAGGGCACGGATTATATTGGCGACTACAGTATGCTGCTAGGTAATATTGCTGCCAGATCGACTTTTATTCATTTATCCTGTAATCGGCAG
This sequence comes from Ercella succinigenes, assembly GCF_900002895.1. NCBI lineage: Bacteria > Bacillati > Bacillota > Clostridia > Eubacteriales > Oscillospiraceae > Ercella > Ercella succinigenes. The sequence goes on from NZ_CDHP01000055.1 coordinate 34,893, forward strand.
GTAGCCGTCAAATAGGGCTCGGGTTAAGTGTTTCTCAGCCAAATCTGAGAAAAACCATTCGAGCGATGAACCTTGACAATTGAATAGTGGTGAAAACATTAATAGATCAGAAAAATGGCTGTTTCCTGGCTCCTGATGTTGAAAGAAAGGAATCAGAAACAAGCCGCAGTCGCGGTTGAGCAGTGCATTTCTAGTTAGGCGATATCATCAAACTGGAATCAAACTAAACTGTTGCAATCGGTCGATGACCGCACGGATCAACCATTCAATCTTCCAGTCCTTAGCATAACGAAGATGGCGATAGCGTCCATTCCCGCAGATGTTCGCAGCTAGATGATAGAAC